>SLGL01000018.1 GCA_007123785.1 Balneolaceae bacterium | reverse complement strand
TCGGCAGAGAGCAGGAACTCCAAAATAAAATCATGGAAACGATTCCTGTAATGTTAACCATTTACAGGCCAGATATTTCCGATTTTTCTGTAAACAGAGAGTTTGAACAAGTAGTCGGCTGGAAAAATGAAGATTTGTCTTCGGTTAATCTCATGGAAAAGGTTTATCCCGACAAGGAGTACAGAGAAAAAGTCAGCCGTTTTATGCAAAGTCCTGACGGAAGCTGGAAAGATTTTGAAAATATCACCAAAAGCGGAAAGAAAATTCAAACCGCATGGACAAATATCCGCCTCTCGGATGACACACAAATTGGTATCGGGATTGATATAACCGAGCGAAAAAAAATTGAAGAGCAGCTAAAACATAAAGAAGAATGGCTCCAGCTCACTACCACCAGTTCTAATGTTGGTATGTGGGAGTGGGACCCGCAATCGGGTGAAACAGTTTTTGACGAGGTTTGGGCAAATCTTGTAGGGTACACTCTGGATGAGCTTCAGCCAATTAGCATCGAAACCTGGAATTCTTTGGTACATCCTGATGACCTAAAAATATTTAACCAGGAAGTGGAGCGGTACTTTGCCGGTGAGGCGCCTATTTATGAATGTGAAATTCGCATGAAACACAAAGAGGGACATTGGGTGTGGATTCTGGACCGTGGCCGTACCGTGGAATGGAATGATGAAGGCCAGCCTGTAAAAATGGTTGGAACTCATGTTGACATCACCTACAGAAAAAATATAGAAGCCCGGCTTGAAGAAGAAAAACAACGCTTTAAAATCACATCGAGTCTTGTCAGTGATCTTATTTATGATCACGATATAAAGAGAAATGAAACCTGGTGGAACGACGGTATCACAACAGTTTTTGGCTATCCGCCTGAAACTGTTGCTGATAATAAAAATATATGGTCGGATCAGGTCCACCCGGATGAACGGGAAAAAATAATCAGAAAATTCCAGGAAACCTTGAACGGTGACGCTGATATTTGGGAAGCTGAATACAGAGTCTTGACCCACAATAAGCAGGAAAAATATGTTAAAGAAAAAGGGTTTATCCTAAGAAACAGCCATGGCGAAGCTGTTCGTGTAATCGGCTCCATTATTGACCTGACAGATGAACTTCAAACCAAAGAGTTTTTAGAGTATCATGCTAACCTGCTCCGTGAAGTGTCGGATGCTGTGATTTCCACAGATAATCAATTCATTATCAAAAGCTGGAATAAAGCCGCAGAAAAAACCTATGGATGGACTCGTGAAGAAGCGATCGGCAAAAAATTAAGCACCCTGATTACTACAACTTATGATGACACAACTGAAGAAGAAGCTCTCCGGAAACTGATGGATACGGGGGAGTGGGGCGGTGAAGTAATCCAGGAAACAGAACATGTAAATAAACGGAATATTCTTAGTTCTATACGCCTTTTACGAAACAGTGATGGAAAGATGACAGGTGTTGTTGCCATCAACAGGGATATCACAGAACGTATTGAGGTAGAAAAAGAGAACCGTCTGCTGGCCGATCTCTTTATTCACTCAAACACCGGGCAATCGGTAAGTAATCATAACACCAACAAAATGGAGAGGGTAAATCAGGCTTTTGCAGATATGTGTGGTTACGAAATCCAGGAAATGCCCGGGCTTGATGTTAATGATTTTTACCCTGATTCTGTGAAAGAGCATCAAAAAAAACAAATTCAAAAACTTTCAGATACCGGACAAGCCACATTTGAATCGATCTTGAAACGAAAGGATGGCTCAACATTTCCCGCTCTTATCACTCTGTCACTTGTCCAGGAAAAATATACCAATAAGAAATACAGAATCAGCACCGTACAGGATATCACCACTTTAAAAGAGCAGCAGTATGAACTCCAAAAAAATCGTGACAGGCTGCTCCAGGCGCAGGAACTGGCCAGGCTTGGTTACTGGACTCTGGAGTTGGATACCCGAAAATTGTGGTGGTCTGATATTGTCTATGATATTTACAGACAAGATATCGATTCATTCGAGCCATCTCTCGAAAAATACCTTGAAATCACACATCCCGACGACTTTGAAAAGGTTCAACAGTCCATTTATGATAATCTGAGTGGAAATACAGATTCCTTTGAATTGACTCACAGAATAGTACATTCAGAAAATAAAACAGGATATGTGCAGGTTCTTGGCGAGAAGGTTTTTGATGACGCTGTTGGAAAAGAGATCGTTCGCGGATCGGTACTTGATATTACTGAGCTTAAGCAAATAGAAAAACAACTCGAAGAGGAACAGCAACGGTTTGAAATTGCAGCCAATATAACCAGTGATGTTGTGTGGGAATGGAATCCTGCCCGTAAAACAATTTGGTGGGGAGATGGAATTGAAACTGTACTTGGCTATACAAAAAAAGATTACGAAAATAATCCCGACTTCTGGCCAAATCATATCTTACAGGAAGACCGTGAGCGCGTGGTTTCCAGCATGATAGATGCGGAACACTCCGGAAAATCTACATGGACAGAAGAATATACCTTTTATGCTGCTGACGGCAGTAAACGAAAAATTAAGGATTCCGCACTAATGCTGAGAAATAACCGAGGGGATGTCATCCGTATTATCGGTGCAATGGTAGATCAAACCAAAGAGATTGAGTACCAGGAAGAGCTGCGAAAGCAGAGTTACAAGTTTGAAATGATTGCTAACAGCTCAAACGATGTACTTTACGATTGGAATCTTGAATCTGACAATGTGTGGTGGAGCGACGGTTGGGAAAACAGGTTTCACTTTAACGAACAGGAAATAAAAACAACCTATAATTGGTGGTTATCAAGAATTCATCCTGATGACAGGGATAAAGTAAAAAAAAGCCTCGCAAAAGCTGCAGCATCTGATAACGGACACTGGATTGAACACTATAAACTTCTGAACGGCAAGAATGAATATTCCGTAGTTGTTGACAAAGGTTACTTTTTAAAGGACAAAGACGATAAAAATGAAATTATGGTTGGTGCTATTGCAGATATTACTGCCGATGTAAGAGCCAAAGAAGAACTTAAAGCCTCGGAAGAGCAATACAGGCTTTTGTTTAAGCAAAATCCTATTCCAATGTGGATTTATAACCCTGAAACCCTGCGGTTTTCTACAGTAAACGATGCAGCACTCAGAAAGTACGGATACAGCCATGATGAAATGCTGGAAATGACAATTCTCGATATCCGGCCGCAATCCGAAATTGAAGATGCAAGTCGGGCAGCAAAACTTAATAAGGACCGTTCAAAACCTTCCTTCAAAGAGTGGACCCATTTAACGAAAAACGGGAATAAACTAATCGTTGAAGTCTCAACTTCAGAAATTGCTTATAAAGGCAAAAATCAACGGTTGGTAATTGCTCATGATATCACAGAACAGCGCCTTGCAGAAGAGCGCGCTATTAGTGCAATTATTGAGGGTGAAGAGCGCGAAAGACAGCGAATTGCTAAAGAACTCCACGATGGCCTTGGCCAGTATCTTTCGGCTTCTAATATGAATCTAAGGTCCGTTTATGAAGATATGCCGAATATCCCGGATGAACTATCAAATGTATTTAAAACCGGCCTCGATTTTCTTAACCACGCGATCTCTGAAACTCGAAGTATATCTCAGAACCTGCTACCCAAAGCCATACAAGATTACGGCCTTGAACTCGCTGCAGAGTCCCTTGTTAACCACTTGCAAAAAAACAGCAGCATCCGGTTCTTTTTTTACAAAAATATGGATGGTGTGATAATACCGGATAAAGTGCAGATAAATCTCTATCGTATTTTACAGGAAGCTCTGAATAATGCCATACGACACGGAAACCCTGAAAAAATTGAAATTCAACTTGTATATTCGAACGAAGAAATTCTTATGACAATTGAAGATAATGGTGTCGGTTTTGATACGTCAAAAAACAGTTCGGGGATTGGAATAAGAAGTATGAAAACAAGAGTTGGTGCTATGTCGGCAAATATAGATATTGTGAGCAGTAAAAACAGGGGCACCAGTATTTCTGTTGTCGTTCCGGTTTAAAAAAACATTCAGATGATGACAAATATAAAAATCCTACTGGCTGATGACCATAAAATTGTTAGAGACGGTATTAAACTTATGCTTGAATCTCAGCCCGGTATCGAAGTTGTAGCTGAAGTCAGCAATGGAAAAGAGGCTCTTGAAATTCTTAATGATACGCTCATCGATCTTGTAGTGATGGATATTAACATGCCCGAAAAGGACGGGATTACGGCCACTAAAGAGATCAAGGAAAAATATAACAATATCAAAGTACTTGCCTTAACAATGAGTAACGATGATCTGCATATCCGCCAAATGATCCAGGCCGGAGCTTCGGGTTATATCATGAAAAGTGCCGGACGAAACGAACTGAAAGATGCTATTATGACGATTGTAAATGGCAAGCATTACTTCAGTGATGAAGCTACCCACAGTATTATGATGGATTTGGTAAAAGGAAAAGGCAAGTCCTCATCATCTGATCTTGTTCATATTACCGACAGGGAACTCGAAATCCTGGAACTTATCATCAAAGAATTCACAAATCAGGAGATTGCCGAAAAACTCTTTATAAGTTCACGAACCGTAGATGCCCACCGAAGGAATCTACTTCAAAAAACGGGAGCCCGAAATACCGCCGGACTTGTGAAATATGCGTTCCAGAACAACATCATTTCACCAGGTGATGAATAACCGCCACTTCTTTCGGTATTAAGAATAATACTTTCCTGATTACGCCTTTTTACGTATTAGTTACCTGGAAAAATACGCTCTAAAACCTATTTCGTAAAAATATTGCTGTTCTTAGCTTTCTATTATGGACAGTAATACACATAATATCAGTATAATCTCGGACCAAAAAGTACGAGCCCGTATCATTCAAAATCTGATTCAAAAAGGGATTGACCCTAAGGTTACAGTTACTGTT
>SLGL01000449.1 GCA_007123785.1 Balneolaceae bacterium | reverse complement strand
GAAAATAGACTGCTCCCAGGAAAAAGATACTGTGATAAAAAAAGTAGTTGCCAATGGATTCCAGGTGATTCCCTGAAAAAGGGTTAAACAGACTGAATTGACTCCACGCCCAAAGACGAACAGCTGTAATCAGTTCTACGATTAAACTGAGGCCCAGGATTGCCAACATCGTAAAAACGGTAAAAGCCAGTGAAGTAACAAACCAGGCAGCTGCAAATTTTTCCAGTGTGGATGCGGGTAGTGTTAAAAACTGGTGAGCCCGGGTGGATGTATGTACTTCAGAAAAAATCATACTGGTGAGTGCCAGTCCGCCAATCAGATAAAAGAACATGGCCGGGCCTTCGATCATTGCAGTCATATTAACCGCAACCGCCGGGCCAGAAGGATCAAAAAGATAGAATCCAAAGAGAAGCCAGAATGAAAAAATCAGTCCGGCCGCCACAAACAGGCCGGTCAGCCAGCTTTTCTGATTAAGCTTCCAGAAGCGAACAGCCACCAGCCAGCATCGATCAAATGAAAAAGATGATGGTCCTTTAATTGAATCCATAACTACGTCTCCCCGAATTGATGATTGATGACATCGGATTTCTGAATAATCCCGTTAAAAAGTAGCTCAAGGTCAATTTGAGTCTCTTTGCCTCCCTCCTTTTTGGGAAGAATGGCAAATTTTCCTCCAAAAATCTCTTCGGCATAGAGCACAAACCGGTTATCTCCTTCGGGGATTTTTTCAAAACTGAGTTTATCAGAAATAGCCCCCACTCCCTGCTGAAAGATGATTTTTCCGTTGTTTAGAACGGTGATATTGTCGATCATCGCTTCCAGATCTCGTACCTGATGCGTGGAAATGACTGTACAGCGCCCCGTGTGATCGGCTGCAGCCATGATTTTTCGAAACTGGCTTTTTGATGGAATATCGAGGCCGTTTGTGGGTTCATCCATCAACAAAAGCCGTGCATTGGAAGCAAGGGCAAAGGCGATCAGAAATTTTTTCCGCTGGCCATAAGACAGGTCCGTAAGTTTTTTCTTCGAATCCACTTCCATCTCTTGAAGGGTTGAAAACAGATATTCGCGATCGAAACGGGGATAAAATGGTGCGTGAATATCAGAGTAAACCATGGCTGTGAGTGGCGGCAGATCGAACTGTTCGGGAAGCACAAACAGTTCACTCAAAATTTCCGGCGTACGCTTTCTTGACGATGTACCCAGAATTTTGCAGCTACCCTCTGCCGGAAAGAGCATTCCCGAAATATGGTTCAGCAGTGTGGTTTTTCCAGCCCCGTTCAGGCCAAACAGACCGTATGTGTTTCCCGTTTCCAGTTTAAGGCTCAGCCCGTCAAAAAGCGGCTGATGTTTTACAAAAGCAAATGAAAGGCTTTCAATTGTAACCATGTAGCGTGATTCGTTATTCTATTGCACTAATATACTAATACACTATTCCTATCAAAAAAAGTTTCATTTTTTTAAATTTCAGTTGGCCATTAAAGATCCCATCCAAGTTACCTTTGCGTAGAATTGTGTTTTAATTTGCACAACTCTGCGAAAACTCCTCTCCCCTCCATTCTGCCCGTTACGAGCGCTGCAAGAACCCAGAGTAATTCCTGCAGAACCACAAATAATTAATCAATGCGACCAGGGTGGTACAATTCCATTCATCCGTGCATAGCTGATAGCTTGTCCAACATGTTCGTTCATGTGAGAAATCATCAAAAAGAGGACAGCCCAGCCATCGGTTGTTTCACCGAAAATTTCGACAGATTTATGGAGTTGTTCTTCCGTAAGATTTTCCCGAAACCCTTGAACATGGCGAATGGACCGTTCCAGCTCCCGTATCACCGTTTCTTTATCTTCAATCTCTTCGAGAGATGCAGTATCCACATCTTCAGGAACGCCCACATCAAGCCAACGTTCCGCAAGAATGTAGTTGTACCGGGCAATATGCATAAACACCTGTGCAACGGTCATCGCCTCACCATCGGGCGACCAATTGTAAGTATCTTCGGGCATCGTATCGGCAAGCTGTTTGATTTTGTTTGACGACTGATCGAAATGAAATGAAAAACGGTCGAGAAACGATTGGGTCATATCCTGGGCTTGTGTAGTGATTGGCATCAACATCATACAGATAAGCATTGTAATGATGGTTTTAACCGGTTTGATGTTATCTTTAGTGAATGAAATCATAAATTTCTAATGGATTCAATTGCAGCCATAACAGGGTACGTAAAAGTTATCAACAATTCACACTCAAAATAATCTGGATATCGATGGAATCGATCTCTGTACTCGACATTTTTAAAATAGGGATAGGCCCCAGCAGTTCTCACACTCTCGGGCCGTGGAAAGCAACGCTTCAATTTCTCCGGAGAATAGACAATCGAACAAATCAGATCAGCCGGCTGGAAGTTCAGCTTTTCGGATCACTTGCAAAAACCGGCCTTGGTCACGGTACAGATATCGCCATCATCCTGGGACTTCACGGATTTGACCCGGTCACATTTGATATTGACAAGATCGATCAAACGGTTCAGTCTGTAAAAACCGAAAAAAAACTTTTGATGAATGGATCATGTGAGATCATTTTTGATCCGGACGAACAGATTCACTTTCTTAAAAATGAGATGCTTCCCTACCACCCAAATGCTCTTCGGTTTTTATGCTCACTCAAAGATGGCTCGCTGATCCGTGAAACGTACTACTCGGTAGGTGGTGGTTTTGTTGTCCGTGACGGTGAAGAAACAGGATCAAATAGAGAGAACATAAAACTTCCCTTCCCCATCGAATCGGCCTACGATCTGTCTGAATGGTGCCGTGAAACCGGATTGTCTATTTCCGGGATTGTGACTGAAAATGAGAAAGCTTGGCGGAGTGAATCTGAAACAAGGGAGTCCATTTTGGCTA
This sequence comes from Balneolaceae bacterium, assembly GCA_007123785.1. Classification (GTDB taxonomy): domain Bacteria; phylum Bacteroidota; class Rhodothermia; order Balneolales; family Balneolaceae; genus Rhodohalobacter. The sequence continues at coordinate 2,046 of SLGL01000449.1, read as the reverse complement.
TCTGGAAGGTGATGAGCGAATGCATCTACCGGGGCTGCCACACCGGCGGGATCCTCCCAGGCGGCCTGCAGGTAATGAGGCGGGCTTCACTGTTCAACAAGCGGCTGCTCAGCAAAAATGTATACAGTAATTATGAAGAGTGGCTGAATGCCATTCGTGATGGTGGTGAGGGATTTGCATATATCCTTGACTGGGTGAACTGCTTTGCCCTGGCTGTCAATGAAGAAAATGCCGCTTTTGGCCGGGTTGTAACTGCCCCCACAAACGGTGCCGCCGGAGTGATTCCGGCAGTATTGCAATACCTGGTTACATTCAAAAAAGATCCGGTTGAACCTGTGATTCTGAAGTTTTTGAAGACGGCGTCAGAAATCGGAAGCATTTTTAAAAAACGTGCCACTATTTCCGCAGCAATGGGTGGCTGTCAGGCCGAAATCGGGGTATCATCTGCAATGGCAGCCGCCGGCCTTACCGAGTGTATGGGCGGCAGTGTGGAACAGTGCCTGATGGCCGCTGAAATTGCGATGGAACATCATTTGGGACTTACTTGCGATCCCATCGGCGGACTGGTACAAGTACCGTGTATTGAACGGAATACGATGGGGGCTGTGAAAGCTATAACCGCATCACAACTGGCCCTGCACAGCGATCCCGAAAAAGCACGTGTACCGCTCGATGCCGTTGTAAAAACCATGTGGGAAACCGCACAGGATATGAATTCCAAGTATAAAGAAACCTCCGACGGAGGCCTGGCTGTGAATATTCCGATCAGTCTGAGCGAATGCTAACCGGATATCTCAACGTAAATATATTAACTCAATGTAACTTTGTGATACAAATTTGGTATATACAGTAAATTTTGAGGGTAAATGGATAAGGTTGTCTTTTCAGTGACCTGGCAGGATAACCGATGTTTTCCGGGCTCCTATAAGAATCGTGATTGTCTGCTCTTATTTATGAATAAAAAATACTCCTCCCCCCAATTCACAATTTTGGCAGAAATTTTACTCCGCTGTGTACCCTGTCATGTTGTTTTGTTCGGTATCAAATTACATTTCCAACAAAAAATGTACCGTAAATACCGATTACTGGTGATCAATGAATCAGTTCTGAAGCCGAAAAAAAATCGGCAGCATATACTGAACCCGTACCGGTCGCCCGCGCTGCATTCCAGGTGTAAATCGTGCCTGTGACACAACTCTGAGAGCTTCTTCGTCTGCACCCCCACCAATACCACGAATCACTTTTGGATCCTCAACTTCGCCACGTTCATTTACAATAAATTGTACATAAACACGGCCTTCGATACCCGCTCTTCTTGCCATTTCGGGATAACGCACCTGGCGCTGCAGCTGTGAAAGCCCCCCGATTAGTTCCGGCATTTGCTCAACCACCACAAAAAAGTCCTCTTCAGGTTCTTCTTCTTCCTGCACAGGACGAGGAGGCAGCTGCAGTGGTGAGCCAAGGTCAAATTCCGTATAAATCTGAATATTAATATCATCAATAATCACATCGTTTGGAACAGCCACCGGCACGGGTGGTCGTGGTGGTGGCGGCGGTGTTTCAATCTGCCGAGTCTGAATAATTTCTTCCATCTGTACCACCTCTCTTTCCATCGGAACGAACTCTCTATCCGAAGAAGCCCGTAAATCGATTCGAGTCAGAACAATAAAAATAATCAAAACCATTAAAAGTCCGACTTCAAGAAAAATTGAATGATAGTTTCTTAAATCTGCATCGGGTTTTTTGCGAATAACCATAACAAACCTCCAGTAAAGTTAACTGAATCAGTTTCCTGTTCAGGATGATATTAGACTAAAAAAAGACCTGCTATACTTTTCCTTTATATGTGTCAAAAATTATTCCAATTTCTATTATTTCATCCTTAACCTGACTTTTTTTCCCTCTCTCTGCCAAAAATCATATTAAATTACCAGCAAAAATTTCCAATAGGTCCTATTTCTTGGTTTTTTCTTTTACACCGTTTAAAAAATTTACGAGAACCGGGTACTCCTCAAAACAGAAATCGGCGGCGGAATTCTCTTTCGT
>SLGL01000366.1 GCA_007123785.1 Balneolaceae bacterium | reverse complement strand
GTAAATTTGAAACCCGGCTATTGTATATAAAATTTCAGGCCAATCACCGAAGCACCAAGGATTTCGGATGTTGGTCCACCATTTCGGCTTTTTAACTGTACAGATGCGTTCAGGTCAAACCAGCGAGTTTCAATTCCGGTTCCGATGCTATAATAACCGGGCAGGTGGGGTGCCATACGCGTTCCGCCCCGAATCGGAAGATAGGGCATCGGCCTGACTTCCACACCAAAATAACTGGTGATGCCTGATGGATTAAAAGCATTTTTAACAATGGAATAGGTAAAATCCCCCATCAGTTTAAGGCGCTTGTACTGGAATAGCCCGCCTGCATTGATTGACATCGGTAACAGAACATCAAAACTTTCTTCTCTGGGAAGTGCTGTTAAAATTTCATTGAAAGAATCGAACTGCGACAAGAAAGTGTAATGTTCATTTGGAGCGCCTTCAAAAAGAATGTCAGAAACGGGGCCTGTCCAGTCAGCTTCTTCTGTATGTAGGCCTGTTTCGTAAACCAAGGGATCACCAGAATAATATACTGCACCAAGATCGGTGACTGAGAAACTAAGGCGGAGAGATTGTTCGGTCGGTTCATCCTGCTGACGGAGAACAGAAAAATCATCACCAAATGTGATGAGCCAGGTAAGGCCTACGTCCAGTCCGAAACCGATGCCTGAAGGGCGCAGAAGATCACTGAACGTATAATTGTAAGCAGGAGGCTGCCCGGTAAAAAATTGTCCTGCACTTTCTGTGAGAAGCCCGCTGGTGCGCTGGTTAAATTGCTGGTTTTGGTTCCATTTATTTGTTTCACTGTCCATCTCGTAGCGATTTTGGTAATCTGCTTCAAGATAGGAGCCTGGCAGTACCACTTTCGGGGCGATACCAATGATAAACTCGGAGAGTTGCGGAAGAAGTCCGTTAAGGAGAGTGAATGATTCGGCAAACCCGAACGAAAATTCATGGAGGGTTTGATAACGCTGGTTCAGGGACTGATCAAATGTAATCAATCCGTTTTTCTCAAATAACTGATCTGAAAAAAAGCCTTGCCCGAGTTGGTAGCGGCTTGCCACACGTGAACGAAGTGAGATAGCATAACTTCGTTCGGGGCGAACCCACTTAAGCCCGAACCAGTAAAAATCGGTTTGATTAACAAATTCACTTTCCAGCCGGTTCGGGGCGAAACTACGATTTATAATCTCATCCCGCTGTTCATCGTTCAGTGTCTGTTGCAAGAGTGAGGGATCGTAAGGAGATGTAAGGTCAAAAAAGCGATTGAAGCGGTTACGATTGCCTGAAACAGGCAGCAGTGAATCAAAATATCCACCTCCCTGAAGCAGGGAAATTTGGAGCCTGTAGTTTTTTTCCTGGATATAGAGGTTCGCAGGATTTACAAAAAGTGCTTCATAACCGGTCAGGTAGGAAGTGCCACCACCGCCCAGTGCCATATTTTCTGTTGTAATAGACATCTGGGCATTGGCCGGAACTTTTGCTATCAGTAACAACAGAAAAGCTGTTATTAATGCAGTATAAAACGGTTTCAGTGAATTCACTCCGGTCCGGTTTAGGTCATCACTTTCAGTTTGGCGGCACGCAGCATCAAGGTTTTTTGCCCCCTGTTTTTGAAAAATATAACAACACGGGTATCTTTGCCCGATCCGGTTCGCTGAATAATCTTACCGGGACCGAAGGTTGGGTGTAGTATCTGGGTTCCGGGATTAAACGGATCATCATCATACTCATACACATACGAACTGCCGGAAGATGATGGCTTTTTGGATTGAACCGCTGTTTTCCAGTCGTAATCAATTTCACGATCACTTGATGGATTGACTGAATCCCCGTTTTTTTGGATAATGGTCCCGCCCGATTCAGTTCTTACTACGCCGGGATCCACTTCATTCAAAAATCGCGACCGGGCCTGTCTCTGCTCCTCACCGTATTTAAAACGCATTTTGCTGAAACTGAAAAAGAGATGTTTTTGTGCCCGTGTGATGGCGACATAAAAAAGCCTGCGTTCCTCTTCAATATTGGATTCTTCACCGTCGCGTGCACCCATGGGAAAGAGGTTTTCTTCAAGTCCTACAATAAATACCACAGGAAATTCCAGCCCTTTAGAGGCGTGAACCGTCATGAGTGTAACTGCAGGTTTGTTTTCGTCGTACTTGTCGGAATCCGTGATAAGGCTGATTTCCTGGAGGAAAGATGCAAGGTTTGGTTTTTTAGTGTTCTGCTGGTAATAGGCAATAGCATTTTGCAATTCAAGCACATTGTCCCGGCGGGTAAGGGCCTGGGCACTGTTTTCTTCCACCAGAGCCTTCATATAGCCGCTCTGTTCCAGTATTTTTTTGGTTACGTCCAGAACGGGGGTACCGGATTGGAGTTCGGATCGGAGATGATCAATCATGATCACAAAATCTTTAATTCGTGCCTTTGCAGGTTTGTAAAGATCGGCGGTTTCTACATTTTTCAGAATACTCCAGACACTTCTGCGCTCATTACGGGCTTTTTTCAGTATGTCATTCATTGTCTTGTTCCCGATTCCCCGGCTTGGCTCATTAATAATCCTCAGCAATGCCTGCTCATCATCGGGATTTACCAGTAGTTTTAAATAGGCGAGAACATCCTTTACTTCTTTACGCTGATAAAAGGAGAGGCCGCCTACAAGCTGGTACGTGATGTTCTTACGCCGCAGGGATTCTTCAAAAATCCGGCTTTGATAGTTGGTGCGGTATAAAATGGCAAAATCGTTGTTCTGATAGCCGTGCCGAAGTTTCATGTCTTTGATATAGTTGGCAATTCGGTTGGCTTCATCGCGTTCATCAAAATTTTCGAGCAGCGTAATGGTGTCGCCCTCTGCATTGTCCGTCCAGAGTGTCTTATCAAGCTGTTTTTGATTTTGTTTGATGATGGAATCGGCGCATTGTAAAATGAATTTGGTAGAGCGATAGTTCTGTTCAAGTGGGATTTGTACCGCACTTTCATAATCCGATTTGAAATTGAGAATGTTCGAAATATCAGCCCCGCGGAAGGAATAGATGCTTTGTGCATCATCGCCCACAACGCAGAGATTTTTATATTTATCGGCCAGCAGACTGGTTACTTTGTACTGGGCGTGATTGGTATCCTGGTACTCATCAATCAAAATATATCGAAATTTATCCTGGTATTTTTCCAGTACATCGGGGTTTTCCTGAAAAAGCTTTACCGGCTTGATGAGAAGATCGTCAAAATCCATTGCATTGGTTTGCTCAAGCCGCACCTGGTAGATATCGTAAACCTGTGCGGTGATATCGTCAAGCGTACTGTGTACAAATCTTGTTTTGTAGGCACCGGGCAGAATGAGCTGGTTCTTGGCATCGCTGATTTTTCGTTGAATGGTTCTCGGCTTGATCTCTCTGGGGTCGTAATTCAACTCCTTCAGAATCAATTTGATAGCATTTTCCGAATCGCTTGTATCATAAATTGAAAAATTGGATGAGAATCCGATTTTATCTGCCTCAAATCGTAAAATTTTTGAGAAAATGGAGTGAAATGTACCCATCCACAAACCGGAAGCTTTATCACCGATCAGATTGCGGATACGATCCTGCATTTCACGTGCAGCTTTGTTGGTAAACGTGAGTGCCAGAATATTTTGCGGAGTGGCATGGTGCTTCTGGAGCAGATAGGCAATTCTGTAAGTCAGTACTCTGGTTTTGCCGCTTCCCGCTCCGGCAACAATCAGCAAGGGACCATTTACGTGTGTGGTAGCGGCCCTCTGCTGCTCATTAAGTTCATTTAGAAAATTTGGTGTGGAAGATTGTCGTGATGAATCGGGTTGTAAGGTAAATTTCTGCATGAAAGAATTTAGACTGCTTTGGCTGATCTTTTCAACCTTTCAAAGCTACGAATTATTATAAGAAGTGTGTCGTTTTCTTCAGCGGTTATATTTCAGGTGAGCTGAACAAAAAAACCCGGCATCAAACCGGGTTTTCCGAAGGTATTGATTAAAAAAGTTCACCTTTTTTCTGCGGGAACCCATTCAAGATTCTTTTCACCCACATACAGGGCACGCGGACGAATAAGCCTGTTATTGGCTTTTTGCTCAAAATAGTGAGCAGTCCACCCGGATACTCGGCTCATCGTAAAGATGCAGGTATACAAGTCAGGCTGAATCCCGATGGAATAGTACACCGTAGCTGAGAAAAAGTCTACATTCGGGTCGATGTTTTTCTCGTCTTTCATTGTTTTGAGCATTGCTTCAGACCACTCGTAAAGATATTCGTGTCCGGTTTCTTCAGATAGTGTTTTCGACATTTTCCTGAGGTGAACAGCTCTCGGATCGAAGGTTTTGTACACTCTGTGGCCAAAACCCATGATTTTTTCTTTACGATCCAGTTTTCCTTTTGTAAAAGCAACCGGATCGGCATCATTACCCTGATCTTTCAGTTTCAGAAGTGTTTTCATCACAGCAGTGTTAGCGCCTCCATGCAGCGGGCCTTTCAGGGCACCAATGGCACCTGTTACAGCAGAAAAAATATCGGATTCCGTCGCACAGATGGTACGGCAGGTAAAGGTGGAAGCGTTCATTCCGTGTTCTGCATGGAGAACCAGGCAGAGGTCCATCGTTCTCTCGGCAGCTTCTCCGGGCTTTTCCCCGTTTAGCATATAGAGAAAGTTAAATGCTGTGCTGCCCTCATTCAGTGGGGTAACAATCTCTTTGCCGTTGCGTGCCCTGTCGAACGCGGCAATAATGGTTGGCATCTGTGCCGTAAGAGTGATAGCATAGCTATTGTCATCTTCAGCCTCATCAACAAAATCGGCCAGCATAGAAACGGCGGTTCTCAGAACAGCCATTGGTTCTGCTTTTTTATTGGTGGATTGGATATAGCTAAGTACCGGTTCGGGTAACTCACGTTTATTTCGGAGCTGCTTATTCAGGTCATCAAGTTCCTGTTTATTAGGCATCCGATCGTTCCACAATAG
>SLGL01000206.1 GCA_007123785.1 Balneolaceae bacterium | reverse complement strand
CGCTTTTCAAGGAAAGCATCGCGGCCTTCCTGGGCTTCTTCGGTCATATATGCAAGGCGTGTGGCTTCACCGGAAAATACCTGCTGGCCCACCATACCGTCATCCACCAGGTTAAATGCAAATTTGATCATGCGAATGGCCGTCGGGCTTTTGCCCAAGATTTCCTGAGACCACTCAAAAGCAGTCTCTTCCAGCTTATCGTGCGGCACTACTTCATTCACCATGCCCATTTCATAAGCTTCTTGCGCGGAGTAGTTTCGTCCCAGGAAGAAAATTTCACGAGCACGTTTCTGTCCCACCTGCCTTGCGAGCAGTGCAGAGCCGAACCCGCCGTCGAAACTGGCAACATCGGCATCCGTCTGTTTAAAAATGGCGTGTTCTTTACTGGCCAGGGTGAGGTCGCAAACCACATGCAGGCTGTGTCCGCCGCCAACCGCCCAGCCGGGAACCACACAGATCACCACTTTACTCATAAAGCGAATAAGCCGCTGGATGTCGAGTACATTGAGGCGCTGAACACCGTCACCACCTTCGTACCCTTTGGCACCGCGTACTTTCTGGTCTCCTCCCGAACAGAAAGAATAGACACCATCTTTCGCAGGCCCTTCACCAGATAGTAAAATGACACCAATAGAAATGTCCTCCCGGGCATCGATGAGGGCTTCTTCCAGTTCAAATAGTGTTTTTGGGCGAAACGCGTTACGAACTTCCGGGCGGTTAAACGCAATACGCGCCACACCCTCTCTTTTTTTATAGGTGATATCTTCAAAATCTTTGGCAATTTTCCAGTCTGACATGGGATGCTAATTTTTTATTGGAATGAAGGTTGGTTTTGTTGAGACAGTGTAAAAATAGCTGTAAATAAAATCTCTAACCAGTTTGCATAAAATCTTTCACAATCCGGATCCATTCCTCCGGTCTGTCGGTGTGAACCCGGTGTCCCGCATTTTTAACCACAGCAAGTTTGGAATTTTTATGATTGCCGGACATCTGTTCCATAATCTCTGCGTATTTTTTGTCCCGTCCCCCTGCGATCAACTGCAGAGGCAGATGGGATAAGTGTATTTTTTGGCAAACATTGGGCATTACGCCGGCTCCGAACCCTTTTAAAGATGCGCTCATCAATTCCGGTTTCTGAGTTTTCATGATTTTAGTGTAGCGTTTGCGGGCTTTGAAAGGTGTATGTGCAAATAACGGCAATTGCTGCCATTTTTGATGGAAATCGGTAAAATTGTTTTCAATCTTTATTGCTCGCTGCTGATCTGCTTCAATGCGGTTCGTCCGGTCTGTTTTGGAATAAATTCCACAGTGTGAACTTTCAATAATTGCACCTGCAAATAAGCCGGAATGCCTGGCGATAAGCTGAAATGCAAGTCTTCCGCCCATACTATATCCGAAGAGATAAAGAGGTTTACATTTCAAACGGTCCAGAACCGATTTTAACTGATGAATCTGACGCTCCGCATGGAAAAGTTCAGGGTTATCTGGCGTTATGGTTTTACCATGTCCAATGAGGTCAATTGTCAGCGGGTTGCAAAAACCGGCAAGGTCATCAATCAGCGGTTTAAAAACCTCCCGGGAACCCATAAAACCGTGGAACATCAAGAGATAAGGAAGTTTTCTGTCGGCCTGGTGGAGCGTGATGTTATAAAATACCGAATCGGCGTATAGCTGCATCTATCTGTTCCAGAGGTTTTCGCGCAGGTACATACTTGCATCGGCATCGGTGCGGCACTCAATAACTGCTGGAGTGGAAAATGACCCGATGTCGAAAGATTCAAGCTGGTCCAGCGTTTCAATTTTTTGATAACTCAAACCGGAAGCTTCAGCAAGTTTTCGGATCTCCACATTCTGGGGGGTTTCAAAATAGGTTTCAAAGAGTTCCGGTGAAATATTTTCCCGGTACACGGGCAGCATCCTGAAAATAGTTCCTCCGCCATTGTTGATCACCACAACCAGGAACGGAGATTGCAGTTTACGGATCGAATAGAGGGCATTGGCATCGTGCAAAAAAGCCAGGTCTCCGGTGATACAGCAGGTTGGTTTTTGATTCATCAGATGAAGTCCAATCGCTGTGGAAGTAATTCCGTCGATTCCGGCGGCACCTCGGTTTACAAACTGATGAGACGACATTTTCCCGAACAGAGCCATATCCCTGGCCGGAAATGAGTTGGAGAGCATAACCTGCCAATATTCAGTTAAAATATGGGCAAGTTTTTGAAACACGTGTCCGTCAGTCAGAACTTTTTTCTTTTTAAGATGCGTGTCAAGTTTATGTTGTGAAGCCTGCTCAGCTTCCATCCAGGCATCATTCCATTCTGAGTGATTCCGGATGGGCACAGATTCAAGATCCAGTTCATCCTGCGGTGAGCACTCAATTGTCGAGTCAATGGACATGGCGTGATCCTGCCATGAATTCCGCGAAGAAATATGAATTACCGGTACATCCTTCCACTCTTCAAGTACCAGTAAAAGTGATTTGGTAAACGGCTGATCACCGAAACGAATAATCAGATCCGGTTTTAAAAGGTTGAGATTCCCGTTGTTACGAAGAAACTGCTCATACCGGTGCAGCAGATACTCTTTGGCCGTTAAGCTGCTGCCTGGTTCGGCGATAACAGGAGCATTCAAACGTGAAGAAAGTACTTCGAGCTGTCGTGAGAGCAGATGATGGGGATTGGCCGGCCCGGCAATGATCAGCGGTTTTTCAGATGATAAGATCAATGACTGAATTTGATCATCGAAACGAACCGTATTTGTTGATCTGCTGACTGTTCGTGCTTTCCGAAGCCCATGTTTTTTGATTCTCTCCATTTCCTCAGAAAGTTGCTGCGAGGTTGGTTCCAGCGGTTTGCGGAAGGGAAGGTTCATGTGAGCGGCCCCTCCTTTTTGGATGGACACTGCTACGGCCTGGCGGCCAAGATAGGAGAGCCGTTTCAAATCCGTATCGCTAATCACAGGCTCTCCGGTATCGTGAAAAAACACTGCCTGGTCACCAAATAATTTGATCTGATCAATGGTTTGAGAACTTCCGAGATTACGGAGGTTTGGAGGCCGGTCAGCCGATAAAATTATCATCGGGACGCCCGATTCTTTTGCTTCAATTACAGCGGGAAAATAGTTGGCAGCTGCCGTTCCGGAGGTGCAGATCAAAAGGGCGGGTTTTCCTGTGGCCTTCCCGATTCCAAGAGCAATAAATGCTGCTGAACGCTCATCAAGAACAATTTTTTTTTGAATTCCGGGATGAATGGCAGCCGCGATTGTGAGAGGGCTTGAGCGCGATCCGGGCGAAATTACGGCTTGAGAAACTCCGTGATGCTGCAGCGAGGAGATCAGTTCAGAAGCCCATCGAAGCGGATTAATCATATCGTTCATCGAGCTGGTTCAACGCATCCATCAACGGCGTAAATTTCAAGAGTGACTCTTTCCACTCTTTTTCGGGGTCGGAATCGGCCACAATTCCGCATCCGGCATAGAGTTCTGCCCGGTTTTTGTGAAGAAGTGCACTTCTGATTGCTACTGCAAATTCTCCCGATCCGTTCAGGTTAAACCAACCCACGGGAGCAGAGTACCAGCCGCGGTCAATCTGTTCAATTTCCTGGATAAAAGGAACCGCCAGATCGCGAGGATATCCGCCAACAGCAGGGGTTGGGTGTAGTTCTTGCAGAAGCTGATGAATCTGAATTCCTTTTTTTATTTTCGCTTTTATCGGCGTGAAGAGATGCTGCACGTTTTGAAGTTTCTTTATCTGTGGCTGCCTGGGATGTTCCACACGATCGCTGAAGCGTCCCAGGCTGTCGCCAATTGCCTGAACCACAAACTGATGTTCTTCCCGGTCTTTATCACTTTTCATGAGAGAGTGTGCGAGAGATGCGTCTTCCACTGCACTCCGTCCGCGAGAAATACTACCGGCAAGTCCTTCAGTGAGCATTACACCGTTATTGAATGAAGCAAGACGTTCGGGAGTTGCACCGATAAAAGACGTTTCCGGATCTTTCTGGATCAAAAAATTGTAGCAGGCGGGATAGGTTTCCCGAAGCAAATGAGCAAGCACGGTTGGCTGCAATTTGCACTTCGACTGAAGGAAAACCGAGCGGGCAATCACAATTTTTTCAAACTTTTTTTCCTGGATCAGTTTTTTTGCCTTTTCAACTTTAAGATGCCATAGTTCCCGGTCTTCAGGTGACTGGAGGGTGCAGAGAATATTTCTTGCGAATGTTTTTTCAATAGCTGTGTGATTCAAATGCCCGGCAAGATTGAGGAAATCGGTTATTCTTGAGATTACTTCCTCATAAATATCATCAGCAGATCGCCCATATTTTTGGATGGTGAGCGTAAGAAGGTGGAGATTTCCAATTTCGACCAGCATCCACTCCGGTAAAACAAATCGTGCAGCTCCAAACTTGTTCCAGACTGAACCAATGTTGTGATCATTGAATGAATATCCACCCAGAAAGAGAGGGCCGGCCATAGAGTGATCGAGTGCAGTGTATGCCTGAATTTCATTCTTTAAGGCAAGTGTCTGTTGTGAAATTTCATTAAAACGGGTGCTGCCGGTTGCTTTCAGTTCTCGTACTTTTCCTGCAGCAGAAATTGATATAGACTGCTCGGGATGAGACCAATAAAACTTTTCTTTGTATTGATGATGAATTTCCAGCGCTGCAAGGGGATCGATACCGGCAATGGGCAATGTGATAGATAACAGAGGGGTATCTGACCTGTTAACAGAGTGCAAAAATGCCGTGAAATCGGGCGACTCGAGCGATTTTATAAATGTGGTCGGGGTAATCTCTTCTGATCCGGGGGTATTCATCGAAAGACAATCAATTTTTCAATCTTTTCAATATAAATTGAAAGTTTAACATTCCAAAACAAATTCCGGGGTTGGAATGTGGATTTTACCATAGAATGATATTGCCGAATCAACAATAAATAGTGCGGGAGAGTCATCAGATGAGTCGATCCGG
>SLGL01000466.1 GCA_007123785.1 Balneolaceae bacterium | reverse complement strand
GTACATTCTTTTCGGTTGCAGCGGACAGTTCCCGTACTTCTGAAGATTGATTCGATTGCAATTCAGTATCAGATCTTGAAACCGAAGAATTATCTGTTTCGACCGGTTCAGAAGAAGTAACCTGATCTGTCTGCTCATTTTCAACGCTTTCACTTCCCTTGAGCGTGTTTACGGAGTTATTTGCGTTTTTTTTTAACTGATTCAGCCCGTTTAGCAGTTCACTCAACTCTTTGGCGCGGCTCATGTGAATCAGCTTAAGCATCAGTATTTCGAAATGAACCCGGGGCTGCTGCACATCCCTGATTTTGACCTGAGCCTCACTCACAAGATGGAGCATTCGCATCAGATCTTCTTCGGAAAAACTTTTGGCTGCATCGAGGTAGCGCTCCTTTGTATCTTCCGTTGCCTCTACAAGGTGCATCCGGCCGCCCTGCTTTGCCACATAGAGATTACGCAGATGGGTGGTCATGGAGACGAGAAACTCCTGGATGTCCACACCCTCTTTCATCAGCCGGTCGATGAGCAGAAGTCCGGCCTGAGAATCCCTCCCGGAAATAGCTTGTGTGAATTCAAACAACTGATCATTACCAACCACATTCAATGCCTGCACAAGCTGATCGTAAGCGATCTCCACCCCGCAAAATGCAATGGCCTGGTCCATCAGTCCCAAGGCATCCCGAAGTGCACCATCGGCCTTTTTGGCAATCGTATGAAGCGATTCATCATCAATGGTGATGCCTTCTTTTTCACAAATTTCCTTGAGTCGGCTCACGATTTCATCTACGCTGATCCGCTTGAAATCAAACCGCTGAACCCTCGATAAAATGGTGGGCAGGACTTTGTGCGGCTCAGTAGTTGCGAAAATAAAAATAGCGTGCGGGGGCGGCTCTTCCAGTGTCTTCAGCAGGGCATTAAATGCAGCCTTGCTGAGCATATGAACTTCATCTATGATAAAAATCTTGTAATTACCGCTCTGCGGAGGAACCCTTACAATCTCTCGCAGGTGATGTACATCTTCCACCTTATTATTTGATGCGGCATCTATTTCAACCACATTCAGGGTCTGACTGAGGGCTTCACCATCTACATTTTCACCAATTTGGTTAATGGAACGTGCCAGCACTCTGGCCATCGTGGTTTTACCCACACCTCTCGGGCCACAAAACATATAGGCGTGAGAGAGGCGGTTCTGGCGGATTGCATTTTTCAGGGTGCTGCTCACATGCTCTTGCGATACAACATCCTCAAAAGACTGGGGTCGGTATTTTCGGGTTAGTGCCCGGTAGTTATCGGCCATAAAATTGATTGGTCTTCACAATGACGGTCATTCTGAATCTGATACCGAAAGGTACAAAAAATGAGCTACCTTTCTGAACCCTTCCATTATTTTTTAACACCGAATGATCATTCAGAAAGTCACACTCTGTTTTTTGGAAAATACTGCCGCTAAGCAACCATCCGTTATTGTACGGAACATACCCTGAGATATGAGTTCAAAAAGATTTTCAATCGATACGAAATTCAGTCCCTCAAAAAACAACCATTTTATTTTAAGAAGAATCCGTTAATTTCCACCCTTACATGCTTTCATCTATACATACCATATCATTTTCACTTGCGGTTCTTCTAATGGGCATTGCTGCAGAGATTGTGCAGGCACAACCGCAGCGGGCTTACGACAGAGGTATCGAAGAGCTGAATCGCGGAAATGTTAGCCACGCGCTTGACATCTGGTACAATTCCTACGATCAATCTCAGGAGGTTGACAGCCGGATCGGGTTTGAATTTATCCGTGTGGTTACTGAAGAGGGGATGCGTTCCTATTATGAATCGGCTACTAAAATGTACTACCTGGCACTTACCAGGGGCGTTGGAATCAATAGCCGGATCGCTATCCGACAGGAAATTGAACGGCTTGAGCCGATTGCCGGGGAAGGATATTACCGACAGTGGATGGAATGGTGGGATGAACGAAATCCTGCACTGGAGTCCGATATGCACGGCTACTGGATTCAGCAAGATCCCACTCCGGCTCGTCTCAAAAACGAACGGCTTATTGAACACTGGGAGCGTATTGCTGTGGCGCGGGAATCTTTTACCCGTAACCAAAGAACCGTTTACGGAACGGATGACCGGGCCTTGATTCTCATTCGGTATGGTGAGCCGGACCGGGTAAAAAACGGAATCCTAACCATCCAGAGCTTTAACCTTAAACCCTGGCTGGCTGCACAGCTTTATACCTCAGAGGAACGAAGGCGCAGCCGCGATTCAGAAAGCAGTGAATTACAAGATCCGGAAATTCGTGATCAGGAAATTATCAACAGATTATCTGATGCGATCTACAGGTGGCACCGTTATCCGGAGTATGAGATCTGGTTTTACGATAATATTTTTGAAAACCAGCGGGATCCTACAATTTTTATGTTTGGTACTGATGTTCGTAATGATCAATTTGCTCTCCAGACCAGCATCGAAGATTTTATCCCCGAACGGGCCTACAACCCCGAACGTGAACGCCCTGATGAGGTACTTGAGTTCACACGGGCAGGTATCACACCCGCCCTTATGCTCCAGCTCCTCTATTATGAGCAACTGGCCGAAGCAGATCCCTTCTTCGAAACACGCCTCAACGCTCTCCGCGATAATGTTCTGGATCAGGGAATAGAAGCATTCAGAGGTATGGACGAAGCATTCCGATCCGAAAGCCAGCAACTGGTTAATCAGCGGGCAATTCAGGCGCCGAGAGAACGATCTACCTATGAAGGAGTTATACCCAGAATTCCACTGGAAATTCAGCACTATCGGTTCCTGGATGATTCTCTGCGTCCATATATTTTAACCTACGTTGAAAGTTCGGCCTATGAAGCATTTATGATCGATTACCACCGTACGCGCGGAAGAAATTCGGAGGATGCCGGTTTCCTGAACGGAGAAGATCTATTGCGAGGCAATCCCTATTACGAACTTGTTCACAGCCTCCAGTCTTATGATGAAAACTGGGGTATTATCGAATTGCATCAGGAACATCCGCCTCTTTATGCCAGCCTTTCCTCAGGAAACCGAATGTCTGGTACGGTTTTTAAACTTCCCCACACAAACCGTAAATATCAGGCGGCATCGGTAGAACTAATGAATTATGATCCCGATTCCGAAACTGTTCACGATACACCGTTTTCAACAGCACTGCGTGGATGGAATAAGCAACAATTCAGGCAGCCCCCACCATTGAAAAGTCATACCGACTCGCTGGAAGTTGCCGACCTGGTACTGGGCTATCTGGATCCGGACGGGCGTACAACTGAACCGTTTTCATTTGCAGTAGCAAACACTCAGGAAATTCCGTTCGGAGAAACCCTGCTCCTGCACTTTGAGGTGTATAATCTTGAAAGAATGTATGACGGCTTCACTCAATTTGAGCTGACTTACCGTATTTTCCCGGTTGATGAGCGCGGAAATGTATTATCGGATCAAACTGAATTTATTCTTACACTGAACTTCGTTAATGAGGATAGAATAATTATAGAAGACCTCGAAATCGAAACGGCTGATCTGCAGCCGGGGGTTTATGAATTGGTTGTTAACATCCAAGATATCCAGTCAGAACAGAGCAAAGAGAGAAAAATCCGCTTTGAAGTCGTGAACTGATTTCAGGGCTAATCTCGAATTTGAATCAGCCAATCAAAAAACCATCAATCCATCCTGCTTCACCCAGCCGTACATGCCATTTTCGAGGCGGACATACTTCCAGTCGGCATGTTCCTCACTTCTGCGATAATCAACCCGCATGATATAGCCTTCATAAGCAGTGCTTACCACAGATGAAGCCTCCTGAGGCTGCTCATAAACCGGCCCCTGCCGATCTACCATCACCCCTGTACCGTACCGGTTATCCTGGTAATTCACAATCATCAATAAGGCGAAAAATATCAGCGAAACGCCCAGCATTGAATAACCGGAATAGCGAAGAACTTTGTGAAGATCGTACCTGAACCACGACCAGATGAGCAAACCCGCACCGGTATACAGGAAAAAGAAGGATATAAACACCAGCCATCCAACACCAATATTTTCCGATAGCCACTGAAAAAAACGGTCCCAGGGCAAAGGCGGGAGCACAGCAGAACGCCGGCTAAACCGTTCATTTACAAACTCAAGTGACTGAGAGGCAAGATCGCGGGTTTCGGAATACTTTTCCGCCTTCATCAGGTAAAATTTGGCCACTCCCAGTGAATCGAGGTGGGAGTATGCGATACCCATATTCAGCCAAAGCGGACCGGAATGGTAACCATCATCTGCAATAGATTTGTAAATCTCAATGGCATCGCGATAGCTGTTTTCTTCCAGAAGGTCATTGGCTTCATCGAAGCGGGATTGCTGCGCAGAAATATCTGTAAGCCATCCCGAAAAAACGAATGCCATGATCAGAAAAGCTGTCTGTTTCAAAGCTGCTTCCTCAACTCTTCAATCAGTTTTTCAGTTTTGTCGATATCGGCCCTGAAATCTGTCTTACTTCCTGTTGGGGCATAACTGATTGTAGCACACTTTTCGAGAATATTTTTCAGTTTTTTGATACTGGCAGGATCAGCACCACTGATTTTCACTTCTTCAATCAGCTCGGCATCCGACAAACCGGCTTCGGGAAGGCCAAGTCTATCTGTCACATATCCAACCACAGCTTTCTGAAGGGTATTGTAAACCTCTTTGGCATGGCCTGCATCCACCCATTCTTTCGCTTTCTCAAACCGGGCGGCAACAACTTCATCAGCGAGATGAGACCGGGCGAACTCTTTATCGTTTTGAAGCCTTAACATCAGCTTTCGGCGCTGAAAGGCTGCGATGAATGCCGCAGCGGGAATAATTAATAACAGCCAGAACCAAATTGTGCCAAACACAGAACTGCTTCCGGAATTTTTCCAGACTGCCAGGCCGGTAACGGGTTGAAGTCGAACAGGCTGATAGTCAAAAGAGGCAATTTGGGCAGCAGAAGAAGGAAGAGCATCAAACTCAATAGCCGGCAGATTGATGTAACGGTAACTTCTGCTCTGAGGATCAAAAACAGCCACACGTTCAGCCGGAATTTCATATCGACCGGGAGCCCTGGGAGAAAGCAGTTCTGTAAATGTTTTATCTCCGCGAATGGTAAGGCCGCGCCGCTCAACATTACTGCTCTCCTGGGGGGTGTACCTCTCCAGGCCATCCGGGAGACTGTAGTCGGGCTTTCGTATCAGCGGAATGTTTCCACTGCCCTCCACTTTGGTAATAAGTTCAAGTGTTTCTCCCGTTTCCACCTTCGCATTAGAAAGTCTTCGTTCTACCCTGAGGTCTCCCACAGCATTCATCCCCAGGGCGTTTTCCACTGCAGGCAGCGGACGCACCGTAAGATTAACCGGTTCTGATTCGAGCGATACTCTTCGCTGATTCGATCCGGAACCAAAAAAACTTCCGAACGGATCATTTCTGGACGGCTGTGAACGGACACCCACATTCATTGGAAATTCAGACAGGGAAAGTTCTCCGCTTCTTGAAGGAAACAGCGCATAACGCATCAGCGTGGCGGAACGATATCTCACTCCGTCAAGTACAACGGTTTCGGCCTGGGGCTGACGAATATTTTCAAGTTCTTCTTTCCAAAAGCCATCCGTTCGCCATCCTGCTGTGGGCTGAAAAGAAGAGACCTCAATTCCCTGTTTAAAAAAGAGCACTACACTGGCTACAATCTGCTGACCGGGCACGGGATTGGTTTCATCTACTTTTACCTCTAAAAAAATATCGGGCAGCTGCCTGCTCCCTTCCTGAGACAGCCCGCCCCGTTCAATAATTTCAACCCGCACCGGTTCGGTTTCAAAGGTTTCACCGCCTATTTCTATGGTAACAGGCGGGATGGTATGTTCACCCGTTTCCCGGGCGATGAGTGTATAAGTATATGTTGTGGAGGTGCTGGTACGGCCGTTTACAATGGAGAGGCTGGTACTCCGTGAAGGTGTGGAAGAAAGTACTCTGATGCCATCCAGGTCAGGCAGCGAAGGCAGGGAAACATCACGCATGGATGAACCTGTTATTTCTATGCGTAATGAAAACTGCTCTCCGATAAAGACCTGATTTTCCGATACAGTTGCACCCACATTAAAATCCTGGGCAGACAGTTTTGGTGCTGCGCCGCTGCACAAAATCAGAAAAATAAAAAAACAGGCGAGCCCGGATAATACGTTACCAGTCTTGTTCATTTCTCACGTCTGGATCTGAAGATTCTTTTTTTCTGTTTTCAAGTAATTCTCTTTCGAGCTGTCGAAGGGCATCAAGAATATTTTCCGCTTCCTCGGGACTCATATCCAGCGGTTCGGGCTGCTGATCCTGTTCCTGATCGCCGTCCTGCCCTTCAGGAGAGTCGGGTTGGTCGCCCATATCCGGCTGCTGGTCCTGATCCTGGTCACCATCCTGCTGCTGATCCTGATCCTGCTCTTCTTCATCATCGCCATTGCTATCAGAATCTGGATCCTGCTCTTGTTCCTGTTCCTGCTGCTGACGCAGTGCAAGCTCGTAGTTATACTTGGCATCCGCATCATTGGGGTTTTTCTTCAAAGCCTCCCGAAAATATTCGAGGGCTTCATCATACTGCCCCTGGTCAGCAAGCATTCGGCCGGTATTATAATCGGCAAAAGATTGTTCCACAGAGTTGTCGGTAAGATTCCGGAATCGTTCATACGACTCTCTCGCCTCATCAGAACGGCCCAGTTCATAGAGTGCATTGCCCATGTTAAAATGAAGACGGGCATTTTCGGGGTCCTGTTCAATTGCACGCTGGTATAGTTCCACAGCTTCAGCATAATCTCCGCGTTCAAATGCGTCATTGGCTTTACGAGCATCGTTCAGTGCTGATGCCGTGAGAAATAAAAAAAGGAAAATTAGTGTGAACAGTCTCATTCCGGATCAAACTTTATTTTAGGCAGTGAGATAACGATTAATCTTCAAATGGAGTATTTACTTTTTTAGCCTGTATTATTCAAATTAGCCGGTTCCTACTCCTGCCCAACCAGCTCAAGCGTCTCATCATCCAGCTTCATATTGGTAAAGATGTTGGATACATCATCATTCTCATCAAAAAGGTCCATCAACCTGAGATTTTTCTTTGCTGTTTCGGGATCGGCTGAAACTTCAGTCATCGGAATTCTTACCAGTTCGGCCGATTCGATACTGATTCCCTGCTCTTCCAGGTTTTTACGAGTGGAAATCAGGTTTTCCCGGATGGTGATCACTTCAATAAACTCCTCCTCAATTTCAACGTCTTCGGCTCCAGCATCAATAGCGATCAGGATCAGTTCCTCTTCATCAATCCCTTCTTTGTTTATTCTTATGGAGCCTTTCTGTTCAAACAGGTAAGCCACCGATCCGTCTGTTCCAAGGTTACCGCCATGTTTTGTGAAAATGTGGCGGAGCTCACCCACAGTGCGATTCAAATTATTACTGGTCGCCTCTATAAAATAAGCAATACCGCCGGGCCCGTAACCTTCGTAGGTCACTTCTTCGTAGTTGCCGGAACCGTCATCCAGTTCGCCCGTACCTTTTTTTATAGCACGTTCGATATTGTCTTTGGGAAGGTTCACGCCTTTGGCATTTTCAATTGCCAGGGAAAGGCGTGGATTACCATCGGGGTCGCCCCCTCCTTCACGGGCAGCTACAGTAATTTCGCGGATATGTTTGGTGAATACTTTTGACCGTTTGGCATCTTCTTTCGCCTTTTTGTGTTTGATATTTGCCCATTTCGAATGTCCTGCCATAATAAATTACTGTAACTTGTTTGTTAAAAACAGACCAGTCTTTAATATAATGGAAATGATAATTTTCACCTAAAAATCATCCGCCGGGAAACACTTTCTGAAATTTCCGTTTAATTAAGTGTAAGCAAAACCTGATTTTTATAGGGCTACCTTCAAATTCTTAATTTATGTACCTGTACTTTTTTTATTCTGAGTGTGATGTCAACGATCAAATGACGGGAAAACCCGCAATGTTTTTTCTTCAAACAGTCTGCATAATTATATTCTTACTGCCATTGGTGACAAGGAAACATTGCGGGTTTCTTGTGAAACTTCATTTTTGACACAACATGGAATGTTTTTCGATGATATAACCCTTCAATAAAACTCATGAAACCAGCAAAAAAATCTATTCTCACCGTTCTGGTTCTATCCGGTATATTCCTTTTGGGAATGGCCAGTTGCACATTCCTGGAACTTGCCATGCAGGGAGACTCTACGGAATCTGAAGATATAGCCACCCAGGAAGCACCTGAATCTGCTGAAATGACAGTTGCCGAATTATCTTCTGATTTTGCTGATATGGTTGTAAGAGTTCAACGTATGAGAAGGTCTCAGCTTACCAGCCGGAGTGACCGAAATATCCTGGAACTGGGCCACCCGCTTCGTGTCGCTGCAATAAGTTCGGTGGTTTATGGTGATTCCACTCTTCAGGCTTTGGATGCCCCAATCACCAGGATTGTACAAAACCAAGCAAACATATCAGCCAGGGATCACAGCAGATTGAGCCGTGAGATCGAACAGATCGTAACCAATTATGAAGATGAATCGCATCATCCCCGAAATTTATCAGCCGAAACCGTACGCCAAATTTTACTTAACATCAATCAACGTGAAGCTGGTGAATCGTGCGCCGACATGTTCAATGTTCAAAACGCCCATGTTCTCCTGGCACCCGGAGATCATTTCAATATTGCGAATGAGCTCTGTCCCGAAGGTTCCGTTTTTATCGTTTTGTCGGGCACACATACCGGCCAGAAGATAGAATCATCCAAAGAGGGAAACAGGTGGATCGGGATTGGCAGGGCTGTCATGGATGGAGAAAACGAACTGGCACGAGCCTTTAACGGGGGATTAAGAGGAAATATAATCAGTCATCTCGACATCCGGAATTATACCGACCATGGCTTGTACACCTCGGGCAGCAGAAATATTAAGATACAAAACAACCGTTTTCATAATATAGCACCGGAGAAGCACGGACAGGAACACGGTGCCATTATGTTTCAATATTCGGAGAATCTGGAGATCAAACAGAATCACTTCGAAAACGTGGCCTCAAGTATCCGGCTCAGAAACAGTAACGGGCCTTTAAATGTATCCGAAAATACCGTTTTGAACTCAGGCCGTAATTTTTTCCAGTGCGATAAATGCAACGGCAGCCAAATCAGAATTAATCGTAACTCTATGGAGCAAACGGAACAGTTTGGGAATGTCCCGCTGGAAGACTGGATCAGTTTGTTTGAATCCAATGGCGAAGCAGAAGACTGGATCCAGGTGAATTACAATCGCGCAAAAGGACACAGCGACTCGGACTCCGGTTCGTTCATTATGCTGGGTGACAACGGCGGAAGCTACCAGGAGGCCGTGGGCAACATCGGTGTGAATCCCGGTCAGGTGGGTATTGGAATTGCCGGAGGGGTTCAGGTTAGAGTGGAAGGAAATAAAATGTACAGTGAGCGCTGGGAATCGAGCAATGTTGCTTTCTATTCCGCAGCTTACTCCACACCTTGTGAAGGTCACCAATTCACTGAAGGCACCAATTTGGCAAACTGGAGAAATTCACAAGGCCAGCTTAACCGTTCGTGGTCAGACGGGAGATGCGGAATATCGAATGCCCGGATCAGGGGTAATGTAAGGGATGACAGTACCATTGGGCCCGGAATTTGGAATGAATGGTAAAAAAATCGGCTGATTGACCGAAAAAACCTGTTCCTTCAAAATTAATTCAATTTTTTCCGCTTGTTCAGATAGGCCAGCAGGGCAAGATCGAACGGACTTTGTGTGTCAATTTCTTCAAAATCTGCCCCTGCTTCGCTGCAAGCAATTTTAAACTGCTGTGTGTACTCATTTACTTTTTGTTGATAATCTGCTTTAACCTGGGCCGGGATCACCTCCAGCTCTGAACCGGTTTCCATATCTTCGAACAGGAATTTGCCGTCAGGAAAATCGAGTTGTCGCTCACTTTTATGTTCCAATACATTAAAAAGAAGCACCTCATGCTTTTGATGGCGCAGGTGGCGAATAGATGAGATAAGCGCCTCGTGCGAGCCTACGTTCTCGAAAAGATCGGTTAAAATAACCACAAGGCTGCGGCGTTTCAGATTTTCGGCAAGCTGATGGAGCGCATTGGCCGAAGCGGAGGCTCTCTTTTCAAACGATTTTTTCTGCTCATCCTCGAGGCGTTTTTCCAATTCACTATAAAGCATGCGAACATGGCTGTAAGATGACTTTGCCGGAAACTGTTCTTCTACTTCTTCATCAAACAGGACCAGTCCACAGGCATCACGCTGGCGATGCATCATATAAATAAGCGAGGCAGCGTAGTGAATGGCATAACGCAGCTTGCTCCACTCGGCAAAATGCCTGAAATACATCGAACTGCTGATATCCAGTACAATATGGGCACGAAGATTGGTCTCAGCTTCGTAGCGCTTTACATAAAACCGCTCTGTTTTACCGTAGACTTTCCAGTCGATGTGTTTAAAATCATCACCCTTATTGTAAGGGCGGTGTTCGGCAAATTCCACACTAAAACCGTGAAAGGGGCTTCGGTGCAGGCCGGAGATAAAACCCTCCACAATGGTTCGCGCTTTTAAATCGAGCGGGGCAAGTTGTGTGAGCAGGTTGGGATCTAAAATCATAAATAAACCTAAGAGTTTCGCTATTGAACACCAAGTGTGAAGATTGCGGTAATTACGGACGGACAAGATAAATCAAAACTAAATATCAGGTGACTATACAAACCAAGTTTAGATCAATGTATTCAGCGGCTCATGCCCATCCCGAACGTCATCTGGAAATCTAACGTTTTACTTTTACACAACATTGCTATTTTTCATTATGATCGTAAGATCTCTCTGCTGTGAGATGAAATATGGAGTTACATATCAAAAAATGATAAAATCTCATGACAAAAATCTATACATCTGCCGATCAGATCGATTTTTCTATTTCTGATATACCCTCTATGCCTGTCCCCGCAAACGTTCTGATGGTAAAACCTACATTTTTTGATGTAGAATACATCATCAACCCGCACATGCATGGGCATATTGGCGGCGTAGATAAGGTCCGGGCCGATCATGAATGGGAATTACTCAGAGACGGATTTTCGGAATTGGGCCTGAACATACACACTCTTGAAGGTGAAAAAAACCTGCCCGATATGGTTTTCTGTGCCAACCAAAGCCTGCCCTTTGTCGATGAAAAAGGAAACAAAAAAGCCCTGATGGGCATCATGCACGCATCACAACGCAAAGGTGAGGTGCCTGTCATCGAAAAATGGTATCAGAAACAAGGCTACGAAACACTTCATCTGGATCCCGGAAAAACCCGAACATTTGAAGGAATGGGTGATGCACTCTGGCACTTTAAAAGAAAACTGCTCTGGGGTGCCTATGGATTCCGTACATCTCAAAATGCGTATGAGCAGATTTCACAACTTTTTAATACGCCCGTGATCGCCCTCGAACTGGTGGATGAAAAATTTTACCACCTCGACACCTGTATGTGCATGCTCAGTGAACAGTCAGTACTCATCTATCCTGGTGCCTTCACCAATACCGGCCTGGAAATGATTCACAAACTTTTTGATAACGTAATCACAGCAAACCTCTATGAGGCTGAGAAGCTTTTTGCCGTGAACGCCACCTGTCCCGACGGGAAAAATGTCCTGATTCAGCAGGGCTGTACTGATGTAAACAAAAAACTGCGCGATGCCGGATTTATCGTTCACGAATACAGTACCCGTGAATACCTGAAAAGCGGCGGCAGTGTCTTTTGCATGAAACTGATGTTTTGGTAACATACAACGGCCAGACTGACCTTAATTCCCCCATTGCAGCTTTATATCCCACGGCAAGCTTCCATGCCCTGTCCTCACTCTCATGCCTCCACAGGCAGTCCTTTTAACATATATCCCGGCCCGGTAAGCTGCTTTGCCTATATCCCGAACTTTCAACGAAGTAATTTCGCCTCAGCCGTCTCGTTTTTTATCTTATGAATAATATTGACTCAAAATCACCCCAATGAAAAAGATATTTCTTGCAATACTGGTATTCTCCTTTGTTCAATGCTCCCTTTCCGCTCAGGATCCGGGACAGCTCATTTCAGAAAAAGCGGTGGCTTTTGATGATCGGTCCGAACTGGCTTCTCTGCTGGAACATATCAGCGGTGAACGGCTTGTATTGATGGGAGAGGCATCACACGGCACATCCGAATTTTATACCAAACGTGCCTTTATGAGTAAACACCTGGTTTCGGAGCACGGGTTTAATTTTATTGCAGTGGAAGGAGACTGGTCTTCTTTTTCAAGGCTGAACGAATACGTAAAACACAAAGAGCACGGCCCGCAAACCCTGGACGATGCCATGGCAGCCATTGACCGGTGGCCCCTCTGGATGTGGCGTAACCAGGAATTTAAGGCATTGGTGGCGTGGCTGCGCGATTTTAATGAGGATCTTGACCCCGCCGATCGAGTGGGCCTTTACGGCATTGATGTTTACGACAACTACTCATCGATGGAGGATGTGGCAGCATGGATCTCATCAATTGATTCTGAACAAGGTGACCGTGCCGACAGACTCTACTCCTGCATGAGCCGCCACCCTGAACCATCTGGTTATGTACAGATGGTAGCCCGAACCGGACAGGATTGTTCGGAAGATATCGAAGAGGTACTGGGCATTGTCCGATCTCTTAAGGATCATCCCGATGCCAGTAAATGGGAATTTTTCAAAGCAGAACACGGGGCAAAAGTAGCCATTAATGCAGAGCTACACTATCGGGCAAATCTCCAGCAGGGGCCTCAATCGTGGAATTACAGGGCTTCTCATTTTTACCTCACCGCTGAGCGCCTGCTTGAATATTACAGTGAAAACAGCCGGGGTATCATCTGGGCACATAACACACACATCGGAGATGCACGGGCTACGGACATGGGGCAGGTGGGCATGCAAAACATCGGCCAGCTTAGCCGCGACGCTCTCGGCCGGGAAAACACTTTTGCCATCGGGTTCGGAACTTACACCGGTGAGGTTTTGGCCGGAAGAGAGTGGGAAGGTGCCATGCGAAGTATGAACACACCTGAAGCACAGGATGGAAGCTGGGAGCACCTGCTTATGCAAACCGGACTGGATAAGCTCTATCTCTATTTTGGCGATGAAGAACTGGCATCCGGTTTGACCGAACGCTTCCCGCACAGAGCGATCGGTGTCACCTACAATCCGGCCAATGAATCCAACAATTATGTCCCATCAGTATTGCCTGATCGCTACAACGCTTTTATCTTCATCCACACAACGAACACCCTCGACCCTCTTGATTGATAAAAAAACCGGGTAATACAGAGGCTTATACACTACGAAAAACCTAAATAACTGCTGACCTATGCCTCATTTGCAACGTGCAGCTATCTGCCTTTTTCTCACACTTTTCCTGGCCTCTTCGGTACAGGCCCAACTCTTAAATGTTGAACGGGTTAGAGGTGAAACAGATGAAACAGGCTGGAACGGCGACCTCGGTTTCGATTTTTCAGTGAACCGTTACAAAGACCGCGTGGTGAAATTGGCAAATAGTGCCAATGCCTCCTACAACACCGAAAACCACACCTACCTGTTTCTCACGAATCTCGAACTGGTAAATGTAGATGGATCCTCATTGATCAGCAGCGGATATTTTCACCTGAGATCTACCCTGCTGCGCAACCGAACGGTTTCTCCGGAAATGTTTCTTCAATATCAATACAATAATAATCTGGGATTGAATAACCGCGTATTGGCAGGAACTGGTATCCGGATTCAGCTGATTTCGGCCCGGCAGTTTTCAGGCCACTTTCAAACCGGCCTGATGTATGAATATGAAGACTGGGATGTAACCGATCTGGACCCTGTGGAGACCCGGTATCTTAAAAGTACCAGTAGCATATCGTTTATCGGAGACATTAATGAGCAAACGTCCCTGCTGCTAACCGGTTACTACCAGGCACGGCCCGACCGTTTTTTTACTCCAAGAGCTATTCTGGAAAGCCAGCTTAGAGTAAGAATGGGTCGCTATGTAAGCCTTGCCGTGAGTTTTACCATGCAGCACGATGCAAATCCCATCAGTGATATACCAAGCCTGACCTATGAATTGAAAAACGGTGTATTGATCTCCTTTTAAAAAAGAAACCGGACTTTTACATCCGGCCTCCTGATTGGGAATTTTTATAAGCGGAGCCTGAATTTCCCCGAAAAACCAACAGTTAAAACCTATATGGATATGCCACAAACTATTGCACAAAAGCGTAACAAAAGTATATAAAATTTATAATGGTGCACTCCAGAATTCTCAATCAAAACAGGTTGTAATCACTATCTTAAGAGATCATATCTGTGATAGCTGAAATGCAGAATCTTTTTTAACCCTCCAGAAATACTCTACAATGTCCGAGAATTTTAAACATCCTCCTGTTCTCCAAAATATTCATGGTGATATACGAAGGGTTGGCTATGAATTTGAATTTACAGGTATTGACATGGCTCGGGTTGCAGCTATTGTAAAAGGACTTTATGGCGGAGATGTCCAGAAAATTACCACATTTGAATATGAGGTAAACGACACAAAATTTGGCACTTTCACACTGGAACTGGATGCACAGCTACTACGCGAGAAAAAGTATGAAAAATTGCTCGGTGCTGTGGGTGTCGACCTGCCCGGATTCAAAGATAAAGAGAAGATTGAAGATTCGCTTATGGGCGTAGCATCTACAGTGGTTCCTTTTGAAATTGTGACTCCGCCGATTCCTGTTCCCGAGATGCATCGGCTTGACAGCCTCGTCAGCCACCTGCGAAATGAAAAAGCCAGGGGAACCGGGAGTTCGTTCATCTACGCTTTTGGACTTCATCTCAATCCCGAAATTCCATTTGAACGGACAGAAAGCCTTCTCAATCATCTCCGTGCATACGTACTGCTTGATCCATGGATCCGTGAAGCTGCCGATATCGACATCAGCCGCAGAATAACACCCTATATCAACCCGTATGAGGATGAATATATCCGCCTGATTTTAAACCCGGACTATCAGCCGGACCTCAAACAGTTGATCACTGACTATTTTTCATACAAAAATTCCCGCAACCGTCCGCTTGATATGCTTCCACTGTTCATGCACCTGGATGAAGAATTCACCGCAACTCTAATTGAAGAAGGGCTCACCTCCTCCCGGCCTGCCTTCCATTTCCGGCTTCCTAACTGCTCACTCGAAGATGAAAACTGGACACTTGCCGCGGAATGGAATCGATGGGTTTTGGTGGAAGAACTCGCCGCCGATGAATCAATACTGAACCAATATTCCCGGGCCTGGCTGAAAATGGAAAAAGAGACACTGATCGGCTTTAAGAGAAAATGGATTGAACTTATGAACCGCAGGATTGAGGAAAATGCGTAGTAAAAAAAAACCTGTAATTGGTGTAACCGGACCAGATGAAGGCGGAGGTGCCGCCTGGTTTTTCACGGCACTTTCGGTGCGTCTGGCTGGCGGTATCCCAAAACGAGTCACCCCAAATCACCCTTCCGGAATGCACGGCCTGGACGGATTGATTCTGGGTGGAGGAGCAGATGTAGAACCCAAAAAATATGGGCAGGAAAGAATTGAAAAAACCAAACTCGCGAAAGACAAACGAACCATTTTTGAATGGGTACTATCGATTCTCTTTTTCCCGGTTTACTGGATTGCCCGATATTTCCGGCACACTAAAAGTGCTCCCATCGATTCGGAAAGGGACAGACTGGAACTTACCCTGCTTCATGATGCTCTTTCCGATAATAAACCGGTTCTGGGTATTTGTCGCGGAATGCAGCTCATGAATGTGCACTTCCAGGGAAATCTTCACCAGGACATCAGCGGTTATTACGTGGAACAGCCGCAAATCGCCACTATTTTTCCCAAAAAACGAATTACCATCAGTGACGGATCTAAACTTCAATCGATCCTTCAAACTGATATTTGCAATGTAAATGCCCTTCACAATCAGGCGATTGACAACCCGGGAGAAGATGTACAGCTTGTGGCAAAAGAGCTGGATACGGAGATTACCCAGGCTATGGAACACCCTGGCTACCTATTTGCTATTGGTGTGCAGTGGCACCCGGAGTACCTCATACAGATCAAAAGACAGCGGCGGATTTTCAGGGAACTGATAAAAACAGCAGCCGGCCGTCACGCTTAGCCGGGAGTTAATCCTCCGTATAAACGCGGTCACCATCTTCCATTCGCGGAACCACAGGTACTTCGTAAGGCTCAAAAAAGCCAAATCCCAAAAACGGTGCAATACGCGACAATAGCTGCAAAATACTATTCTGTTCTTTAAATGTGGAGCTCAATACCAACGCCAGGTTTTCGTTTAGCTGACGCTCCCATTCGGGGCCATACATATTGTATTCCTCATCCTCATCCAGTAAAAAGTCAGCAATACCGTAGAATTGAAGCCTCCTGTAGAATCGGTGGGGGCTTTGAAAATCGTAAAGACGGTAGCGCTCAATCTGTGATTCCGGGATGTCGATCTGGTAAGGAGCCATAATAAAATCATTATATCGATCGGTTTCAGGCCGCTCTTCAAGTTCTCTCTCCACTCGAGTGGTGTCGTCCTCAACCTGTGCCTGAACTTCAGATAAAAATCCGAAAGAAACGAAAAACAGCAAACAGAAAATGAGCAAACGAAATGAACGAAATTTCTCAACATTTTCAGATAAATCAGGTTTACGAATCCACTTCCCGCAATATCGCTGTAAAGATCTCATTGGATGGAAGCACTCG
>SLGL01000435.1 GCA_007123785.1 Balneolaceae bacterium | reverse complement strand
TATTGAATCAACTCAGGGATTTTTTCAAATCCGTAGGGGCCATCAACAACAGGTTGTATTTGTCCCTTTTCCACAAGTTTAGAAATCTGGTCTAAACCTTTATTTGGCTTATGGATGATTACGCTCATCTTTTTACCGGTAAAAAGTGATATCAGCGAACCTAACAACACTATTTCGAACAATCTGTACATCGATCCTCCAACGGTGATATAAGTGCCATTTTTTTTGAGGGATCGCGCATATTTAAATACGGACCTGTTTGATTTTGTATCAAGGATCAGGTCATATTTTTCCCCGGAATCGGTAAAGTCCGTTTTTTTATAATTCATCACGCTGTCAAACCCCAGCGATTTCATCAACTCAAGTTTCTCGCCACTGTCTACGCCGGTTATCTTTACCCCATACGGTTTCAGGATTTGAATTCCCAGGGTTCCGACACCGCCTCCGGCACCATTGATGAGGACACTCTGACCAGATTTCACCCTTCCCTTCTCCACAAGTCCCTGAAGAGCGAGTAATCCGGCATGTGGCAAGGCAGCGGCATCATTATAACTTATATTGGAAGGTTTTCTGGACAATGTTTTTTCCGGTACGCAAACGTATTCGGCAAATCCGCCACATCCGCATTCCGACAGATCGCAGTATATCTCATCACCAATTTTAAAGGAACTCACGTTACCGCCCACCGCTTCAACTTTTCCAGAAACGTCTACTCCGGGAATAGTTATTTTTGGCTTTCTTAGGCCGAAAAACAGACGAATCACAAATGGTTTGCCCCTGACCAACCCCCAATCCCAATCATTGATGGATACTGAGTGAATTCTCACCATTACTTCATTTTGATTCGGAATCGGTTTTGCAACTTCCCCAATCTCAAGAAGGTTCGGCAGTCCGTATTCCTTTAATAGTATCGCTTTCATTAGGTTTTTTGTTCGGATATAATAATGCACAGCATTGGCATGCCGCCAAGCCTTTTAAGGCTAACTTTGCTTCATACGCAAGAATTCATCAGAAGTTTTTGGGATAAAACATATTTCTAACCTATAACGGCCTGGCATTTGTGAAGCGGTGCAACCATATAAGAATATAAGCGGCTATTGCTTACCCGTTCACACGAAATGTTTTTATAAAACAGGCTAAAATGGTGGAATTGAATTTAACGTGCCGGAGCAGTTGCAGGAGGCTTTGCAAAACCCTGGTATTATTCGACTTTATGGGTCGATTTTCTCTCCATTTCACTCCGAATGAAGCATATCGTCAGAGTGCAACGGAGCAGAGTGAAGAGAAGCCGAAATGTCCGTATATAAGGTTTTGCATAGCCTCCTTGTAATTAGTTATTTTTCAACTCCTGTATATTTTTTGTAAATAGCTCTATAGCCAAAAAGTCTGGCAATTGGCCCAAGAAGATTAATCAAAACGTTTTGCAGTCCAAGAGGAATTGATGCCAGTCTCGACGGGCTATCTAAGTATTTCCCCGTTACCATAGCCTGTAAAAAAGGTAATTTTCCTTCCTTGACTTTTCCGTCATTTATCATTCCAATTAAATTCTCTATAAACAAATCTATATCAAGTCCGGGGGTTATGGATTGGATATATTCTACGGGTTCATTATCAGTATTATAATGGTTATGTGCTTTGTTTTTTGGCAAGACAACTTCTTCTCCAGCATTTACATAATGCTGATTTCCATCTAAAATATAGGTCATTCTACCGGAAAGTATTTTATACGACTCTTCTTGAATGATATGCAAATGATCATCAACTGCTTGACCTTTGCTTTTAAGTTTCACTTTTAAAGTGACTCTTTCACCATTAGTCTCTGCCGAAGTTTCAATAAACTCTATTGAATCTCCGGTAAAACTGTCTGTTAATTTTTGTCCGCTCTTTGGCATATTGTTAGCTTTTTAATAATTAACTGATGATACGCAATATCTATAATTTTATAACTTGCGACGTACTTCCTTGTTGAGCTATTTGCAAAAATCGCATTATTTGAATCATGTTGAACGGGTAAGTGCGTCGCAAGTCTCGTTATCATAATATTTGCGTAACATCACCGTAATATTCTAAAATCCCAACGAATTGTAGGTCGGCTGTTCTTGTCCAAATTACATTGCGTTTAGCCATTCAAGATTTCTTTTATCCATCGCTTCTTGGGAAATCAGATTTCCGCTTTTGAAATCCTCTTCGCTCATCTCCAACATTATTTTTTGCTCTTTTGTCAATTCAACGACATCAGATTCAGAGGAACTTGAAGAAATCAATTTGTCAAGTTCTTCAAGTAAATATCTGTTTTTTATGGAGATAATATTATCAAAGAATTCGTTTCTTTTTTATCAACTGTTGCCATTTCGGTCTGTTTTAAGTTCAAAATCTCATCAGTTGTTTTTAATAACACAACGCATTTATATACCTGCGCATTACATGCCAATGAAGAATAGGCAAACATTTGTTGCGGATAATTGATACTGTTGTTTTAGTTTAGAACTTATGATTTTCCACCCTATAACGGTTTGGCATTTGTGCGGCGAGCAATCAACTCACCATTGCCCCGAATCCCAAACTCGTCCGCACGAACCGCTTGACATTGGAGGCCATATATAGGTTATGTGTTCGGTTTATAAACCCAGGGATTGATTATCTCAACTCCTGAACCTTCCATGTCTTTAGTATTTCTTGTAACAACAGAAAGGTCATGAACCAGGGCTGTAGCAGCAATAAGTGAGTCAATTGCTGGAAGTGGGTATCCATTTTTTTCCGCTGTAGCCAATATTTCTCCCCATTTATTTATTTCTTCAATAGTAATATTGAGGACACGGTTTTTGAATCGCTGGTTTAAATCCTCTTTTATCCATCGATTTAGCTCTTTCTTCTTTTTCGAGTCGGGTAATTTTTCAATTCCTTTTCTCAATTCGCCAAACGTAATGACACTTAAATACATGGAGAGTTCATCCTGATCGGCGAACCACTTCACAACATTTTGATTTGGTTCCTTTTTAACCAATTCTGAAATACAGCAAGTATCAATCAAATAGCTCATAAATCAACATTACGGGCTGGTGAGGTATCTCGCTTTAGGTCAATCTCAACCTTTGAGAGAGGAGATTTTTGGAAAAATTCAACCAGGGATGTCTTCGGTTGTTCTAATTTTCGATAGTCTTCAGCCGAAAGCACCACTACGCTGTCTTTTCCATGCTTAGTAACCGTTTGTGGTCCCTCTTCAGATGCCTTGCGAACGACTTCGCTAAATCGGTTTTTCGCTTCCTGTAATTGCCACTTTTTTGATTTAATGGTCATAAAAACCCCCTATTTCATCTAGTCTGTCTAGAACATACATATTTATAACAGATAATAGAAGTGAAAATTGCAAGACATGAATGGAAAGGTTGCCGACACATAACGGTGCGGCGATTGGGCGGCGAGATGACAATTGTTCCAAAGTCCCGAATCCCGAACTCGTCCGCACGTACCGCTGGTTATGCCTGAACAGCCTTTAGGGATTTGATGTGTCTGTTTGGACGGCTTAATGACAGATCGTGCATGGACTGTAAATTCAGCCAAAATTCAGGAGAGGTATCGAACGCCTCGGATAGCAGCCAGGCTGTATTCGGAGAGACTCCTCGTTTACCTCTCACAATTTCGTTAACTCGTTGAATCGGTATATCAAGATGATCTGCCAATGCCTTTTGAGTCAAACCCATCGGTTCAAGATACTCTTTGAGCAGGATGGTTCCGGGATGTGTGGTTACTCTGTTTTTTGGAATCATGATGATTCACCCATGTTATTCATTAATGATAATCGACAATGGCAACGTCATAAGCACTTGAATCCTGCCAGCGGAATACGATTCTCCATTGGGCGTTGATTCGAATACTATGAAAACCTTTGTAATAACTCCGCAATGCTTCTAGTCTGTTGCCGGGTGGTGATCTCAAATCGTCAAAAGAAGTGGCTGCATTCAGGATATCCAGTTTATAGGTGGCGGATTTAAGAATTTGGGTCGGAAGCTTCCTGGCCTTGCTGCTTGAGTTGCCATGAAACAGATCTGACGTTGCTTTATCTCCGAATGATTTAAAAATATAATAAAACAACTGTTAGGAGGCACCTTTATGGTGAAAGAAACTTGTCAAAAAACTACATCAAAAACCACCCCAATTACCCCTGAATTTACCGACACCCGCCTGACCAATTTTGCAGGGGTGGTTCCGTTTTCAAATAATTTTAGTGTGAGAAATGCGGGCTAAAGTTCTCCGCTAATCCTCTCTGCCAGGTCAATGCCATTTTTGATGCAGTCTGGCACCGACACTCCGCTTCTGAAATTACCTGCGATATACAAACCGGGATTTTGCGTTTCAATTTTTTGAAAAGTATCCAGAATTTTATCGTAACCCACGTGATAGGCCGGAATAGATCGCGGCCAGTAAACGTGATCGAAATAGACAGGGTCTTCCTTTATCCCGATCAGTTCTTTAAGATCTTTTTTTACAATGTCGTAAAGCTTGTGAGTTTCCACTGAAGCAAGGTCGGGCTGTCGGCCTCCACCTGCAAATACAGTAAGCAGATGATAACCAACTGGAGCTCTACCTTCAAACAGTGTAGAGGGGAACAGTGCACCAAGAATGTTACGGTTCTCCTTTTCGGGCACCAGAAATCCGAAACCGTTTAGTGGATGTCGTATCTGTTCTTTCATAAATCCAAGATGGTAAACCGACAGCGGCGGATAATTCACATCCTGAAGCACGGCCAAATCCCGGCTTTGTATCGGTAAAAGTTGATCGGTCCAAAAATAAAGCGGAATATTGACAATCACTTTTTCATACGGGCCGAACTCTTGATCATTAGCAGATATAAACCAGCCTGCTTCTTTTTTTTCGATCTTTTCCACGCGTTTTTCATATAAAACACGGTTTAACCGTGATGCAATTTTCTTTGGAAGTTGCTGAAGCCCCTCTTTAAATGAAATGAGCTCACGGGGAATGCGTCCCTCCTCTTTTCGTTTTTTTGATCCGGAT
>SLGL01000296.1 GCA_007123785.1 Balneolaceae bacterium | reverse complement strand
TGCCGTAAAAAAGCAAAAAAAGTACCTTAATATCATTTTGAGAATTTCTATATTTCAGTTAGCTTATTTCAGTTTTTTTGCCAACCCCGCCTTGTGTTGAAAATAATGTAGGTTCCGCGATCTCATCAAGTGCCATAAAAAACCATTATTTTTTTGAAATTGCGCTATTTAGCGCTATTTTTAAGCGTCTAAGAGGCTATCTACAATATTACTCAACCCCATTTATGACTTCAAAAAAAGGATCTGACTACAAAGCGTCGAATATTCAGGTTTTAGAGGGACTGGAAGCTGTGCGCAAGCGCCCCTCCATGTACATTGGCGACACAGCCCAGCGCGGCCTTCATCATCTTATTAATGAAGTGGTGGATAATTCCATTGATGAAGCCCTTGCAGGCTATTGCGATTATATAAAAGTTATTGTTCATAAAGACAGTTCGATTACGATTTCTGATAACGGGCGCGGTATTCCGGTGGATATGCATCCAAAACTAAACCTGCCTGCTGTGGAAGTTGTGCTTACTAAACTTCATGCTGGCGGGAAATTTGATAAAGATTCTTATAAAGTTTCCGGTGGATTACATGGTGTTGGTGTTAGCTGTGTGAATGCACTTTCTATATTTTTCAGTGCAGAAATTCACAGGGATGGAAAAATATATGTGATGGAGTTCGAAAGAGGGGCTACCAAGGTTCCTCTGAAAGAGATCGGAAAGACCAAAGAAACGGGAACTAAAATTCGATTTAAACCCGATCCTGAAATTTTTACTCAAACAACTGAGTTTAAATTTGATATTATATCCGACAGGATGCGTGAACTCGCTTTTTTGAATCCGCAAATTACTGTTGATATTTTTGATGAACGAGCCGAAGAGGATGAAGAAAGCAGTGTCACATTCCATTATTCTGGCGGTGTAAAAGATTTTGTAAGCTACCTCGATGAAACGCGTCAGTCTTTGATGGATGAACCCATTTATATTGAAGGAGAGATTGATAATGTACCGGTTGAGCTTGCCATGCAGTACAATGACAGTTACACTGAAAATGTGCACTCCTATGTAAATAATATCAACACGAGAGAAGGCGGGACACACATTTCAGGGTTCAGACGTGCATTAACACGCTGTTTTAAAAATTATGCTGAAAAAAATAATATCATCAAATCGAACAGTAAAATTACAGTATCTGGCGAGGATTTTCGCGAAGGGATGACGTGTGTATTGAGTGTTAAAGTTGCCGAGCCTCAATTCGAGGGGCAGACCAAAACAAAACTGGGCAACTCAGAAGTACAAAGCGCAGTTGAAGTGATTCTGTATGATAAGTTGAACGAATTTCTTGAGCAAAATCCTAAAATAGCTAAAAAAATTCTCGAAAAAGTGGTCATTGCCGCTGAAGCAAGGGCAGCTGCCCGTAAAGCACGGCAGCTTATCCAGCGTAAAAGTGTAATGAGTGGCGGCGGACTTCCGGGAAAACTGGCAGATTGCTCCATAAAAGATCCTGAACACAGTGAAATTTACCTGGTGGAGGGTGATTCTGCCGGTGGCTCAGCAAAAATGGGCAGGAACCGAAGTTTTCAGGCGATTCTTCCGCTTAGGGGTAAAATCCTGAATGTAGAGAAAGCCAAAATCAACAAAATTCTCGAAAACAAAGAGATACAGGCGATGATTACCGCACTGGGAACCAGTGTTGGCCACGAAGAGGAATTTGAATTAGAGAAATTACGCTATCATAAAATCATCATCATGACAGATGCCGATGTTGATGGCTCGCACATTCGTACCCTGCTTCTGACCTTTTTCTATCGCTATATGCATCCGCTTGTTGATGGGGGTTACATATATATAGCTACTCCTCCCCTCTACAGAATTACATCAACCCGGGGTAAAATAGATTACGCCTGGGATGACGATACCCGCGATAAAATTATACGCGATTTGAGAAAGTCGAAGAAGAAGTTTGATGTTTCACGCTACAAAGGGTTGGGTGAAATGAACCCGGAACAGCTTTGGGAAACTACCATGGATCCCGAAACCCGAACACTGCAGCAAGTAACTATAGAGAATGCAGCTGCTGCTGACAAGATGTTTTCTACTCTCATGGGAGGTGATGTGGAACCAAGGCGGGAATTCATTGAAAAAAATTCAAAATACGCACAACTTGATATCTAAAAGTGAGAAGTGAAAAGCATGGTAAGGGGCAAAAGTGAAATCATTGATTACCACAGTTTCTGTATTTGCCTTCTATCAATGCACACAGACATTCATTTTAATTTCATAACACAAGACTCACTGCTCAATACTATTTGATATGGCCAGAGAAAAAATTATTCCTATTACTATTGAAGACGAGATGCAATCATCTTACATCGATTATTCGATGTCGGTTATTGTATCACGTGCTCTTCCTGATGTTCGTGATGGCCTGAAGCCGGTTCACAGAAGAGTTCTTTACGGAATGAGTGACCTGGGAATGCTTCATAACCGTAATTACAAAAAAAGTGCACGTATAGTCGGTGAAGTCTTAGGTAAGTATCACCCGCATGGTGACAGTTCTGTGTATGATGCCATTGTTCGGATGGTACAGGAATTCTCGCTCAGATATCCGCTGGTAGACGGACAGGGTAACTTTGGTTCAGTTGATGGTGACTCCGCAGCGGCCATGCGTTATACGGAGGTTCGAATGCAGCGCATTGCGGAGGAACTTCTTTCAGATATCAACAAGGAGACAGTAGATTACCAGTACAACTTTGATGACACGCTTACCGAGCCAACCGTTTTGCCATCCATGCTCCCAAATTTACTGCTGAACGGAGCATCCGGGATTGCCGTGGGAATGGCAACAAACATGCCGCCTCATAACTTAACGGAAGTGGTTAATGGAACCATTGCCTATATCGAAAATCCTGAAATCGAGGTTAAGGAGCTGATGGAGCATATCACAGCTCCCGATTTTCCAACCGGCGGTATTATTTACGGATATGAAGGGGTGAAGGAGGCTTATGCCACAGGCCGCGGAAAAATTACCATGCGCGCCAGGGCCAATGTTGAAGAACTTCGAAATAATCGTGAGCAAATTGTTGTCACTGAAATACCGTATCAGGTTAACAAAGCAACACTGATTGAAAAAATTGCAGACCTGGTAAATAACGAGAAGATAACCGAGATATCCGAGATTCGGGATGAATCGGATCGCGACGGTATGCGAATTGTAATAATTCTGAAGAGATCTGCCAATGCGGGAATTGTGCTGAACCAGCTATACAAGTACACTCAAATGCAGCAAACATTTGGTGTTATAAACCTCGCCCTGGTGAAAGGCCGGCCAAAAGTAATGGCACTTAAAGAGCTGATAGAACGGTTTATCGAACACAGGGTAGAGGTCATTATTCGCCGGACCATTTATGATCTGGATCAGGCCGAAGCACGGGCGCATATCTTGGAGGGGCTGAAAATAGCTCTCGACAACCTCGATGAGGTGATCAAAACAATCCGAGCTTCAAGTAATCCTCAGGAAGCAAATAATGAACTCCGCAGAAAGTTTGCACTGACCGACATCCAGGCCAAAGCCATTCTGGATATGCGTCTTCAAAAACTTACCGGTCTCGAAAGGGAAAAAGTAGATCAGGAGTACCGCGATATTGTAGAGAAAATTACTGAGTACAGAGGAATTCTATCGAATCGTGAAAGACAAAATGAAATCATTAAAGAGGAACTTCTGGAGCTGAAAGGGCGATACGGGGATGAAAGGCGGACTCAGGTTGTATATTCTGCAGAAGATTTCAGTATCGAAGATATGATCGCTGATGAGGATGTTGTGGTTACGATTTCGAATAAAGGATTCATCAAACGAATGCCGGTGAGCGGATATCGCCGCCAGCGTAGAGGGGGTAAGGGCATGAAAGGCACCACCACCCGTGATGATGAGTATGTGGAACATCTGTTTGTAGCAACAAACCACAATTACATTCTCTTTTTTACCGAAAAAGGAAACTGTTACTGGCTGAAGGTGTATGAGATTCCGGAAGGGTCACGACTTTCCAGAGGCCGTGCAATTGTCAACATGATTGATATCCAGAAAGACGACAGTATCAAAACGTTTGTTCCGGTGAAAACCCTGGAGGATGAAGAGTATATTAACAATCACTCCATCATAATGGCTACCAAACAGGGGCAGGTAAAGAAAACTACACTTGAGGCCTACAGCCGTCCACGCCGCGATGGAATTATTGCGATCAACATTCGTGATGACGACAGCTTGCTGGGTGCTGCATTAACTGATGGCGAAAGCAATATTATTTTGGCTAATAAAAAAGGTCGCGCCATTCGCTTCCACGAAAGTGATGTTCGCGACATGGGCCGAAATACATCAGGCGTCAGGGGAATGAATCTTGGCAGAGGTGATGAGCTTGTGGATATGGTCGTCATTAAAAATACACATGAAGCGACTGTCCTGGCCATCTCTGAAAACGGATATGGCAAACGCTCTCTTGTGGATGATTACAGAGAGCAGAGCCGGGGTGGTAAAGGAGTTATTACGCTGAAGGTGACGTCAAAAACCGGCAACCTTATTGCCCTGAAAGAAGTGTCTGACGCTGATGATCTGATGGTGATTACCGAACGTGGAAAAGTAATCCGTATGCAGTGTAAAGGCATACGGACAATGGGCCGGAATACGCAGGGTGTTCGAATTATGCGCCTCGATGATGATGGTAAAATTGCAGCAATTACACGTGTTGTGAATGAAGATGATGAAGATGAAGCTCCGAAGGTATAAAGTAGGTTGAAAGCAGGTAGGTGATTAGTTCTGTTTTCTTGTACTGTTCAGGATAGATCACCAAGACATTTTTTCTCTGCAATCCGCAACGATTGTAAGTTACCAGATCACTTCGATAGTGTAGTGACTAACCCGCATTTCTCACACTAAAATTATTTGAAAACGAAATGCACTTAATTGTTATCAACTTATAATTCAATATAAACTTTTTTTAAAAAACACCCTGTCAAACGCTGCGAAATTTAAC
>SLGL01000212.1 GCA_007123785.1 Balneolaceae bacterium | reverse complement strand
AGGATTTCACTTAAGATTTTCAACCTGGTTTTTTCCCGGCTGAACCCAATAAAGAGATCAAAATAAGCAACCACCACCATTTCTGTGAATTTGGATTTAAAAAATCTTCTGAGTAAAATCGATTTCCAATAAATTACGAATCGGCCTTGGGTTGTAAGAAAGAATTTTCTTATTTTAAGACAAAGGAGTCTCAATAACCTAAAATTATATTATGCTATTATCAAAATCATGCGTTTACGGACTCAGGGCATCACTTTTTCTTGCATCAAGAGAGCAGGGTGAATTTATCCCGATCAGAACCATGAGTGACAAACTGGAAATTTCCTTTCACTTTTTAACCAAAATCCTTCAGCAGCTAACCGCAGAAGGTATCCTGGAATCGTTTAAAGGGCCCAATGGCGGTGTACGCCTCACAAAGCCCGGCAGTGAAGTTCCGCTGATGGATATTGTTTTGGCCATAGACGGATCTCAGCTTCTAACCGAATGTGCACTTGGCTTACCGGGGTGCGGAATCAAAAATCCTTGTCCGCTTCACGACAAATGGGCCGAAACCCGTGATGCAATCCGTGAAATGCTGGAGCATACCACACTGACAGAATTGGTGAATAAAGGCAAAGCGGAAAATCTGCGCCTTACAACCGAGGGCGGTTTCGATATTCTTTTTGACGACTAAACGGTTATGCTTGTGGAACTGAGAGATTCAACTCTTTTTGATCTGGTAAAAAAATATAATGTCCCGGGGCCGAGATATACTTCTTACCCAACGGCGCTGCAATTTACCGACACATTTAGTCGTAAAATGTTGGATCAAAATCTTCAAAAGCGTACGGAATCGGAAGATCCGCTTTCGCTCTATATTCACATTCCGTTCTGTTTTTCACTTTGCTGGTATTGTGGCTGTACCAAAATCATCACTAAAGATCAGGATCGCGGGGACATTTACCTCGCCTATCTTGAGAAAGAGATGCACTTGGTTCGTGAAACCATTCATCCGCAGGCATCGCTTAAACAGATTCATTTTGGAGGCGGTACACCTACGTTTCTTTCACCGGAGCAGCTCCGAAAACTGGGTGGTTTGATCGACACAAATTTTAATCTGCACACCAATGCGGAGTTCAGTGTTGAGATTGACCCGCGGCGGGTGAATGAGGAGCACATCATTGCGTTAAATGAGATCGGCTGTAACCGCGCTTCACTTGGAGTACAGGATACCAACGAAGAGGTACAGAAGGCTATTCACAGAATTCAGCCGTTTCATCAGACCCGAAATATTGCGGAACTGCTGCGAAAGTATGGAATCCGGAATATTAATTTCGACCTGATTTACGGCCTGCCAAAGCAGACCCCGGAAACGTTCAGGAAGACCATCGAAGATGTAAGAGATCTTGACCACGACCGTTTTGCGATCTACAGTTATGCGCACATCCCCTCCATCATGCCGGCACAGAAACTGCTGAATGAAGAAGAATTTCCAACTACCGAAGAGAAGCTGGGTATGCTGCTCTACGCCATCGAAAAGCTG
The DNA here is from genome assembly GCA_007123785.1 of Balneolaceae bacterium. Taxonomy (GTDB): domain Bacteria; phylum Bacteroidota; class Rhodothermia; order Balneolales; family Balneolaceae; genus Rhodohalobacter. The sequence goes on along the minus strand of SLGL01000212.1, from coordinate 15,539 downwards.
CCTCAACTTGGTTATGATTACATCGGTATGGACCATTTTGCGAAAAAGAGTGATGAGCTGAGCCGGGCACTTCGTGAGGGAACCCTTCAGCGCAATTTCCAGGGTTACAGCACCCACGCCGAACTGGAGATGATTGCCCTCGGAATGTCAGGGATTTCGCAAGGGAGCGGCCTCTATTATCAGAATGAGAAAGATCTGAACGAATATTACCGAATGCTGGATGAGGGAAAGCTCCCGGTGAAAAAAGTTCTGGCACTGTCAGAAGAGGATAAAATCCGCCGTAAAATCATTATGCAGATTATGTGTAATGCGGAGATCCATTACGATCAATTTTTCGAAGAGACAGGGATTGATTTCAAAGAAAGATTTTCTTTAGAGCTGGATCGCTTGAAAGAACTGGAGGCTGACGGACTGCTGATACTGATGAAAAACGGTTTCCGCCTTACCTCCCGCGGTCGACTTTTTTTGCGAAACGCTGCGATGGTGTTTGATGGTTATATAGAAAGAAAGCACCATCAAACCGCTTATTCCAAAACGGTTTAGCCCGGATTTCGTTTTACCGGAATCGCTTCACTCACAGTAATGATACTAATGTCATGTCAACTCTCAATTGTCGGATAAAGTTCAGAAAGTCATCTGACGAGTTTTTCGAAAAATGAACCGTGTAAGATGATTGGGATGATCTCAGATCGACTCGTCTGATGACTCCTCCGTCATTTGATCGTTGACTTGACACTAAACGAAGTGTAAATTTTTAATATTACATACTTTATGATCCAAGTCTGAGATCTTCAATTGAAACTCCCATTTTTCTGTGACAATCCCCCCTCAGCTTCGTTGAATCTAAAGTAGCTCTCCTACGCATAAAGCTGCAGAGAGCAAGTGTGCAAAGATTTTCACCTGCCCTGTGAAACTTTCCTGGCCTCTCGAAGTTTTAACATAGTGGGCAGCGTAGCAGGGCCTTGCTGAGGAAAAATTTTCTTGGTAAGAAACCACGGTTAGATTGTAGTTTTTTTCTAAATTTGGGATATGAGATTTTAATCTCAAAAAACCAATGGTTCGCCATCAGGCCACGATTCTATGAAGTCATATTTTCTGTTCCCACTTTTGATACTTTTTTCAGCTCTGCCGGTTACAGCTCAATCCACCTCCGAAGCGGTGGCTGATCTTCTTCTCAAAGCGGAAAAGCAGATGGAAGAGCTGGATGAATCAGGAGCGCTCGAATCCTACCTCAACGTTTTGGAACTTGACCCGGAAAATTATGAGGCTCTTTGGAATGCCAGCCTGCTGTATTCAACCATTGGATTCCGGTTTGATAATAAGAACGATCAGGAAGCGTATTTTGAACGGGCTATAGAATTAGCCGAAAAAAGCCTGGAGTATCATCCCGACAAAGGAGATCCCTATTATGTCATGGCAGTGGCGAAAGGGCGTATGGCCAATCTTGTGAGAGTGAGAGAGCGGATTGAATTAGGCCATAAAATTGAAGAGTATATTGTAAAAGCGCTCGACCGGATGCCCGAACATGCACCCTCTTGGCATCTATATGGCGTTTGGCAGTCTGAAGTAGCCAATGTAACTCGCGCTGAACGCATGGCAGCCAGGTTTATCTCAGGGGGACTTCCCGATGGCTCCGATGAAAAAGCAGAAGAGTTCTTGAAAAAAGCGATGGAACTCGACCCTGAAAGTATCATCACCCGTCTCGATCTCGCCCGTCACTTCGAACGCTCCGGCCAAAATGAACGTGCCATAGCCGTTCTGGAAGAACTTTTTGAACTTGATTTACCTGTTAAATCCAAAGACGATCCCGATCACCTGGAAGATGCTCGCAAACTATTGAGTGATTTGAGGTGAGGTGATCCGGGGTGAATTTTAGCTCAAGTTCCGCAAAGTGGTGATGTAGTGGCTACAAAATAAATTCCCTTTAAAAGTTGGAAATCGTTTGTGTCATAACTTTTTATATACAAACATTGGTTTTGCTGGTCATTCTTCTTTCTCTGTTATTGAACGCACTCCGAAAAGTACTTTTTATTTAAAATTGTTGCTTTAACAGCCCAAATGAAGGGGGTGAAATAAACCATTTTAGACTTTTCGGAGGGGGCTCGTTATTAAAACAGTTTATCCTAAAAAAATAAATGGCGTCCCGTAGCGGGACTGACATTATCTGTGTCATTGGGCGTCATTGCTTTTTAGTAATCATAGAGATCGAAAATACAATGAGCAAGTGCAGTACTGAAAGGCAGAACAAGAAGCTTATTAGCTATAGAAATAATGGATGTAGCACTTCAAAGCGTAGTTTAAAGATTAATTGAGGTGGATTTTTAAGATTTTGCGGAAGTTGAGTTTGAGCGAATCACGAACGGAAATCGATAACCTGTCACTTTTTAAATAGTGTTGTCCCGGTATTGGGCAAGATTAGAGGCTTGACATTTGAATAGACTCAATTTTTTATCATTATTCACCCCACCGGGGAAAGTTGTTCTGCCTTATCACCTTGCAGGATCAATCGTACGGTAGTACCCCGTTCCGGCTCACTCTCTATTTCGATATGGCCCTGGTTCCGCCGTGTAAAATCTTTGCACAGGGTAAAACCAATGCCGGTTCCTTTCTCACCAGACGTTCCTCTTGAAGAGACATATTCATCAGCATTCAGAAGCTTTTCAACGGTTTTTTCATCCATCCCGACACCGGTGTCGGTGATAGATATGACAACATAATCCTCATTATGGCCGGTTTTTTCCGTTGTGATAGTAATCTGTCCATCCTTTTCGGTGAATTTAATGGCATTATGCAGCAGGTTTCTCAGTACTACGGAGATCATATCGGAATCAGCAAAGATATTTATGGAGGGATCCGCTTGCTGATGGATCTCAATCTCTTTGTTCAAAGCTTGGGTTTGTTCCTGTTCAACGGCTTCGGCAATGACAGTAGCCGCTTTCAGTAGTTCGGGCCGCGGCTCTATCGATTTGGACTGTGATCGTGCCCAATCAAGAAAATTTTTCAAAAATGTGGAAAATTGAGTTGTGGCGTCGTCCATGTAATGGACATACTCTTTTACTTCGTCATACCTGCCCGATTCTGCACTCTCTTTCAGCAGAGTTGACCAGCCGTTAATGCCACTGGCTATATTCCTGAGATCGTGTGCTATTACTGAAAAAAGTTTATTTTTGGTTTCATTTGATTGTCTCAATTCCTGCGTACGCTGTCGAACTGTACGCTCAAGTTCTATATTCAGCTTTCGGACTTGCTGGATTCTGAAACGATAAACCCCGAAGATCAATACTACAGTAAGTAATACCATAAGCCCTATAAACCAGGCAGTCTTCCAAAAAGGAGGGATTATCGTAATGGAAAGAGTTGCGGGTTCGCTCCACACCCCATCGCTGTTGGCTGCACGTACCATAAAGGTATAATCACCAGGGTTAAGGTTTGTATAAGTGGCTTGCCGCTGTGAGCCAACATAGTTCCATTTGTTTTCAAATCCCTCCAGCTTGTAAGCAAAAGAGTTCCCTTTCAGTATTCCAAAATCAAGGGCAGTATAACCCAGCGTGATTACAGATATATGATGCGGAAGCGTAAGTTTTTCAGTTTGGCTTATTTGATTAGGCAGCAGCGAGTCTTCTCCGGGCTGAACCGGTTCATTATAAAACAGCAGCTCAGATAGTTTGGGTGTAGGAGTGTCGGTATTAATCCGAAGACTGTCCGGGTGAAAACGAACAAAGCCATTCACACCACCAAAATAAATGAAACCGTGCGGGTCTTGCAGAGCCGAGCCGGGGTTAAACTCCCTGTTGCGCAAACCGTGGCCTTCCCGATACATTCTAACTTCACCCGAATCAGGGTTATATCTTGCAATACCGTTGTGAGTGCTCAGCCAAAGATTGCCAAATCCGTCTTTAGTCATGGATTGGATAACATTGCTGGGGAGTCCGTCGGTGGTTGTTGCCAATGGTTCAAAGCGGTCTTTTTCCCGGTTGAACCAGAGTATTCCAGCGCCCCTTGTTCCCACTAAAAGCCTTCCGTTTTCATCTTCAAGCATGACCTGAGCTACACTACCGAGATACGTGCTTTCCTGATTTATATCATAATTGGTAAACCGTCCGCTTTCTCTTTGATACCGGTCCAGGTTACCGCCGTAACTTCCTATCCAGATATCACCATAGCGATCTTCGAAGATTAGTCTGACGTCATCGTTACGGAGTGAATATTCATCTTCGGGATTTTCTGGATTAGCCCGCAAATGCTGGAATGTTTCTGAACCAGGTGCCATTTTTGAGACTCCGCCCCAGTTAGTACCAAACCAGAGATAGCCGTCTCTGCTTTCATGGATCACATATACATTGTCGCTGCTCAGGCTTTGCGGATCATTTTGGTTATGACTGAAATTCTGAAATGTCATCGATTCAGAATTAAACAGGTCCACTCCGCCTCCATAGGTGGCCAGCCAAAGGCCGCGTTCTGTTTTATGGATATCGAGGACCACATTTGAAGAAATATTGCCCGGATCATTGGTCTGGTACTGGAAATGTCGGAATGTTTCAGTATGGGGATTGAAAAGGTTCAGGCCGCCGCCATCGGTACCTATCCAGATTTGATCGTTTCCGTCCTGAAAAATCGCCTGAACCACATTATTATTCAGGCTTTCCGGATTTTCAGGTTCATTTCTGAATTGACGAAACGGCTCCGGCCGCAGTTCATGAAAATTCACTCCACCGGCAAACGTGCCTGCCCAGAGGATATTTTCACGGCTCACATATAAACTGTTAATCGAATTATTGTTGATGCTGTAGGGATTTTCAGGCCTGTGGCGAAAGGCGTGAAAAATGCGTTCATTCCTGTCAAAAATGTTGAGCCCCTGGCTTCCAGTGCCTATCCAGAGGTTACCGCTTTTATCTTCATGAATTCCAAAAATGGAATTGTTACTGATGCTCTGGGGGTTGTCAGGATCATGTGTGAATTGTTCAAATTCATGGTTTTCTCTGTCGAACAGAAATAATCCTTTGGTTTCAGTTCCAAACCAGAAATTACCCAATTGGTCTTCATAAATCTCTCGTATTCTGCCCAGTGTTAATGAGTCACCGTCAATTGAAATCCGGTTTATTCTTTCAAAAGTTCCCTCATCACGATTCAGTTTGTTCAGTCCTTCTGCTGTACCAATCCAGAGGGTATTGTTTCGATCTTCATACAGCCTGGTGATCTGGTTGCTTGACAGCGATTCAGGGTTGCCGGGTTCATGAAAAATGCGACGAAATTTTCTGTTTTCCCGGTCCATCAGGTTAAGGCCAGCTCCGGTACCCACCCAAAACAGGCCTTCACTATCTTCAAACAGAGTCCAGACAGTGTTGGAACTAAGAGTTTCCCATTCGTCAGCTTCCCCTGTAAATCTTTCGAAACGGTCCAGTTCCCGGTTATAACGGTTCAAGCCTCTGCGCTGAGTTCCGATCCAGAGATCACCCCTGTGGTCTTCATAAATAACCCTGATGTCATTATCACTGATACTGTGCGGATTTTCCGGATCGAACCGGTAAGTGGTGAAATTATATCCGTCGTATCGGTTCAGGCCATCCTGGGTTCCGAACCACATGTAGCCCTGGCTGTCCTGGTAAATGGACATAACAGTTGACTGTGAAAGGCCTTCTTCGATGGTGAGATGATAAAATCTTTTTTCCATCTGCTGAGCAAGCAAATCAGACGGAAAAAAGAAAACCATGTTCAAAGCAAATACTGTAATGAACTTATTCGTCAAATGTAGTAATCTCATTTTTTAAATGAGTGTAGGAGTGTGATCGCAAATATACTGTGAAATGAAAATGCTGTAGATTAACTGCTTGATTTTTTATACTTCTCGTGCCATTTATCTAAAGAGCAGACATTGGTAAATGTTTTCAAGACTTGTATTATAATTATTTTAATTAGTATATAAAAATTTAAAATACTGAGCTGTATAGAGTTACCACATACAAAAGGGAGAATGCGAAAACCGTTTTGGCCGAATGGTTTTGAAAATACTCCACTTCAGGTGTAAGTATTTTTCAGAAAACAAGTGAGGACTAAAAAACAAATGAAATTGAAGAACTTTCATGTACCTAAGCTTTTATCTATTGGAAAAATCACAGTCTTGATAATTAATTTCTAAATTTGTTGTTTAATGATTGTTTTTATGAATACAGATTTTCCTGATTCTTACAGGCCTTTGTACAACAACAATTCATCAATTTATACCAGATGGCTAAACCGCTCTGTTATGCACTGATTTTTACTCTTTTTTTTCTGTCTGATGAGGTTATAGCCCAACATCCGCAAATGTGGAATATCTCATATTCAGATGAAGTAAACTCAATTGAATTGCAGGAGCCTTCGTCCTGGTGGTCAAAGCGATATCTGATTGACTACGCATTGGTAGCAGGTGGAACCGCGGGTTATATCATCGGTAAAGACCTTGAACCAAGAAGCCGCTCTATTATCGGGCCATCCTATGATCCGCATAATCTTCTTGAACTTTTCCGATCCGATAACCTGAACGAACCCTATCTTGAACAAGATGCTGAAGAATCAGTTCCGGAGTACTGGATTCATCGTTCCATTGCCGGAATTGCAGGCCTTCTGATCGGGTTTGAAGCGAAGGAATGGGCATCCACCGACGGACGGGGTTCAGGCCACGATTTTCATAACACCATTGTCGGTTATGCCGAATCGGTAGCACTTACGGCAACTGTAACTGATATGACCAAACCTTTTTTCGCCCGGCTTCGACCCGATTTCAGAGAGCGTGCACTTCGCTTTCACTGTCCTGATCTGACCGGAGCGAAGTACGACCCCTACTGTGAAGGGTATCGCAACCTTCCTTTGGATGAAGATCCAGATGAAGCGCAAAAGCTGTTTAATGACGGCAGGAAAAGTTTCATCTCCGGTCACAGTTCTCATTCATTTAACCTTTTCGGATATGCTGCACTCTCTATTGGGGGGCGGTATGTTTGGGGTGCTGATGCTACATCGCGCAGCCGAAAAATTGCCATTCCTGCACAGGCCCTGCTGATGTCGGGCGCAGTCTATTTTACAGCATCACGAATTCATGACGGCCGGCATCACCTTTCTGATGTATTGGTGGGTGCAGCCGTGGGAGTTGGAATATCGAACCTTTCGTACTGGAGGCGTTTCAACCGGCAGGGAGAGTTACGAAACCGATCTTATCAGGGAGGTTCAGATCCTGCGAAGAACAGTCCCCGTCAAAGAACTGATTTTCAGGTCAGACCCTGGTTAACTTCGAAGCATTCTGGCGGGGGTTTGAGCCTGAACATGACGTTTTAAAATGCCTGTTTTAATGGATAGCTCTCGGGTTTCCTCCCCGGAAACGGTAGAGCCTGATCAGGTTGGACACACCGTAAAGCAGAAGAAAAGCTGCTATAAGGTATGCTACCCAGTCGGGATTCATGATTATAAGAACGGCAATGATCAACGTTAAAAAGCCAATGATAACAAACTGGAATGCCAACAGGAGAATGAGTCCAAAAAAACCAAGGAAGCCAGCAAAAGTGAATGGTATCAATTCAGGAAATATAAAAATAAGAATGCCTGCAATGACCGGGAAAGCTGCGATAATGGGAGGCATTTTAAAATATATCAGCAGTAGCCCAAGTGCGAGAAGGTAGCCCCCGGCAATTAAAAATAAAAAATTTGGATAAATAAGCGTCAGCAGGCCTGTAACAATAGCGAGCAGCGCGTTTAAAATTTGCCGTTCCTGAGTTTTGTACTGTATGTTGAATTGGAAGGTTGAGTACATAATCGAAAGTATTCGTTCAGTCTGTATCGGGTATTTTCGGGTTATTAAAGATGCATGTGTATCTATCAAGATCAAACAAATCTCACGTCTAAAATAGTTAAATATCCCGTGCGGTGTAGCTTTAAAACTTGTTTGCAGTCAGTCAGAAACAACAGGCATTCGTTTAAATGCGAAGAATGTAATGTCATCGTTTTGTTCTGCACCCTGAAGCCAATCATAAATATTGTGCTGCATCTGTTCAAGAAGTTCTTTGGGGTTTAAATCAGCCAGTTCCCTGAAAATCTCTATCACATTTTGATATCCAAACATAACCCCGTTTCCATTCATCAATTCCGGAAACCCGTCTGTCATTAACAGTACTATATCACCGGGATGCAGGATGGTTCGTTCTTTTTTGTATGGAAACATCGTTTTACTACCAAGTGGAAGGCCTTTCAGCGGGAACTGTTCCACACTTTTTGTATAGCAGCGATAAATTAGGGCAGAGGGTATTCCTGCACCAGCAAGTTCCAGTGTATGGTTTCGAAGCCGCCCGATGGCGAATGCCAGGTAGACATTCTTAATTCCCATAAGGCTGATAGAGTTGGATGCCCGCTTTAAAAAATCAACAATATCCATCTTTCTCGCATGCTCTGAAAAAACTAATTTTATTGCCGTTACAATTACACTTGCCTGCAAACCGTGGCCGGTGGCATCTCCTATTCCAAAGGTGAGTTGCCCGTCATTTATCTGATAGTCATAATAATCTCCTCCCACTTCCGAAGCCGGATTCATAGAAAACGAAAATAAATAACCCGGGTATTGAGGCAACGCCTGCGGCAGCATGGCCAGTTGAATTTTCCGTGCTTGCTCCAGTTCCTGACTTTTTCGGAGATCTTCTCTTTTCAATGTCTGGGTCTTGTCTCTCAAAATCTGTTCTTTCCAAAAAACGGCTCTCATATAATATTCAAGCCAATAGCTTGCAAACATCCCCATTACATTCGCTGAAAACAGAAAAAATAAATTATTCAGGTAAATTTCGAAGGGTGCTATCTGGAACCATGAGGCTGTAAACAAATAGAACAGGATTACAATCCATGTGGAAAATGAGGCATAAATGAACCTCAATCTCAAGAGGCTGTGGGCGTAAATCACAGCAAGAATAAGTGCCGCATAGTAAACACTCGATCCCGATATCAGAATCATAGTGATAATTCCCGCTCCGGCAAAAAGAACGACGACATTCATCAGGAATTGAAAATTTTTTATTCCCCATGCTGTATATGTCATCAAAATGACGGCTGAAAAAAACACCACACTTGCAACTCGAATCAATGTGATTTCTCCGGCCACATCCGGTGATATGAGTGGGTCTAAAAAGGCAAACAGAAAATACAGAAAAATTGCCAGGGCGAGAGTCAATCTTGCAAACCCGACAGATTGATCGGTTGCGTAGTTTTCAAATAACCTGTTAACAGCATCCGGGAAAAATGAAAGAGTAAAGGGATGAAGAGGAGGACGATTCCGTTCTGATTCTTCAAATAAATCATCGGAACTATTATTCTGGTGTATTTCCATAAAAAATACCCGTACTGAAATGAAAGAGCCTTCCTGTACCGCAAAGGAAGGCTCTCAGTAAAAAAATTATACTGCGATTGCAGTTTTTTCCAACTCTACCTGAACCGGAACCGGTTCGGATATGGTGTTGAAAACCGGGGATCGCATTTGAGCCAATTTTACAAGCTCAATCAGCTTCTCCATCGGGGCGTCGGATTGCACATGGAATGTAACCCGAATGTTCTGAAATCCCGGCCGAACATTTTTGGATATTCCAAGAAGTCCCCGAACATCCAGATCTCCTTCCAGGGTATAATCAATTGCTTCTATTTTCACTCCTTGTGCAGCCGCATAATATACAAATGTGGTGCTGAGGCATCCTGCCAGTCCATGGAGAACAAACTCCACCGGGTTTGGCCCGTGGTCATCTCCCAGTAAAATATCAGGTTCATCGCCATGAAGCGTGAAACGGGTTTTGTGCGCATCTTCTTTGCCGGCACCATAAAAGTCTTCAATTTCTGACACATAATGCCCGCCGTTTATCCATCTGCTTTTAGCTCTGAATTCAAACATTCCGAGTTCAGGTTTTTTTGTAATCGTTTCGATTGTTTCAACCAGTCGATCTACATTTACGCCATTTATAATAGTTGGTGTCATTTTTTTACCTCATTATATTGGATTATTGATTTATTGGATTTGGTACCTGCCAGACTATCTGCAAGCACTCTCCTCCAATTAACCAGAAACCGTGCCAAAGAATATAAATAGATTGCAAAGTGAATAAAAACAGCCACATAAATTTCGTAAAATTTATTTTATCTCACGAAATATCATTAAAAAACGAAATTTCGAAACGGTATTTCATCGCTTGAATTGATCAGCCGGTGTTATTCCTAATGCTTTCATTCTGGAAGTAAACGTAGTTGCTGGTATTCTAACCAAATTGGAAGCTCCTTTTTTTCCGGAAACTTTCCAGTTTGTTGCTTCGAGGGCACGTATGAGATTGTTTTTTTCCATTTGCCGCATTTCGCTGGCAGTAAAAATTCGCTTCGAAGTGATATCGTCAGAGGTGGCATCTGCATCATTTCCGGGATTGGGGATCAATCGAAAAAGATTCAGTTTCCCATCACGCGAAGTGATGATAGCCCGTTCAATTATATTTTGCAGTTCACGAATATTTCCGGGCCAGTCGTATGCTTTCAGATGCTGAATATCTTCCTTCGACATAGCATTCACATTTTTTCCGGTTTTTTGTAAAAACTGTTCAATAAAAGTTTCTGCGAGCAAAATCACATCATTTTCTCTTTCCCTGAGTGGGGGTACATTTATCGGAAAGACATGCAGCCGGTAATACAAATCTTCCCGGAATACTGCTCTTTTTACCATTTCTGACAGGTTCCTGTTTGTTGCGGCAATCAACCGAACATTAACTCTTGTGGTTTGGGAACTTCCTACAGGCTCAAACTCACCTTCCTGTAATACTCTCAATAATTTCGGCTGGAGTTCGAGCGGAAGTTCACCGATCTCATCCAGGAAAATGGAGCCCCCATCCGCAAGTGAAAATCTCCCTCTTCGTTTCTCAGTGGCACCGGTAAATGCACCTTTTTCATGGCCGAAAAATTCACTTTCTATTAATGAAGCCGGTATTGCGGCACAATTAACTCTGATCAATGGCTTCCGGCTTCGTCTGCTTTGATCGTGAATAGCTCTTGCCACCAATTCTTTTCCTGTTCCAGTTTCTCCGGTTATCAGTACAGCTGCATCGGTATCTGCTACCTGAAGAATTTGATCCAAAACCGTCTGAATTGCATTGCTTTTACCTACAATTGTATCGAACTGATGTATTTTACGAATCTCATCTCTGAGATATTGGGTCTCAGCACTAAGCATATCTATTCTCTGTTCTGCTTCAAGCCGGTCGGTTACATTGCGTAAAACAAGGTCAAAATAGAAGTTGCCATTGTTTTCATAACAAGAGAGAGTTGCCTCACTTTGAAATACTTTACCGGCATGAGTAATAGCCCTGAATCCACCAGGCACCCAAATAAATTGTTTGCCATGACTTTTTGTCTGAAGGGATGCCATCAGGTTTTTCAACTTTATAGCAGAGGTGGGCTGTAAATATCTTTCAAAAGAGCGACCTATTATTATTTGATTCTTACTGTTTTCAAAAAGGGTTTGTGCTGCTGTATTTGCCTGGATAATTGTCAGCTGAGAATTCATTTCAATAATGGCATCCATCACGCCGTCGAACAGGCGGTTGAGCTGTTCTTCACGTTCCCGCAGTTTTTTCTCTGTACGGAGGCGCCGAAGCTCGGAGGATGCCCGGTCTGCAAAGATTCTGAACAGAGCCATATTCTGAAAATGTTCGGGCATTGGATGAGTGTCCTGCACGGCAAGGTGCCCCAATACGTTTCCGTCCAAATCCAGCATGGGAGCTCCAAGATAGCTTACAGCACCGAAAGGCTCCAGATCCGGGTCTGCGGGGAACAGTTCTATCACATTTTCCGAAACATGAAATAATTCACGGCTTTTTACCACTCTTTCACAAGGAGTTCCTGGTATGTGGTATTCATATTCATCCACATAGTGATCGTCCATCCAAAAAGCCAGTGATTTGAGCTTTTGTTGTTCTTCCAGGTATTCGGTTACCCAGGCACCTTTTGTATGAAGAGTTTCTGCGAGCTTTTTTACAAGGGCCTGGAAAAAGTGTTCACCGGTATGTGCAACAGTCCCCTCCAGAATACTTCTTAAGATGGTATGGCTTGTATCATCTACATTGTTTTCTTTGTTTTTTTTCAACATCAACCATCACCACAGATATTAATTTTGACATCCGTTCAAACAGCTCATGGAAAGGCTCTGTTTACTCAATTCAAACAATAGTAAAAGGGCAGCTGAAACCGGCTGTTTTCCACACTGATGCCATTGCTTAATCAGAGTTTATGCAAAATGGAAAGTAGCATTTAGTTTTGAAAAAGCCATTACCCTGCTGAAACTTTTTTGTGTAGTTTTAAGGATGTTCTGAACTGTTTTTGACATGATAATCCATCAGTGTTGATTGATCCGATTACTTGCCCAATTTTTTATTAATTAGATAACATCAGAACAATTTTCATTTTTCCAAAATGTCTGAGACACTCTTCAAATGATGCTTCTTTACCGCGTGCCGGGCTTTATTGCGACGAATTCAGAGTAAACTTGTTTATTATATTCCTGATTAGGGTAGTCTTTTTCCGGGGTGAAAAGGAATATATACGAAATGGATTGAAGCGTAATGCAGAATCTCATCCCATCACTTCCTCAATCTCCCTGATCTCTTTCGGAACATTCGTAAGATTTTCACTTCCGTTTTCGGTTATAATCAGGTTGTCTTCAATCCGGATACCGCCAAAATCGAGCAGTTTTTCTACTTTTTCGGTATTCAGATAGCGTACTTTTTCCGGATCTTCAAGAGCGGGTTTCAGCAGTGCGGGAATAAAGTAGATACCCGGCTCCACGGTTATGGCCATTCCCGGCATCAGTTCACGGCGGACACGCAGGTATTGGATTCCGGGCCGGTCAATGCGCTCTACTCCTTTGGGATACCCTCCAACATCGTGTGTATCGAGGCCAAGAAAATGACCAAGGCCATGAGGAAAAAAGAGAGCGAAAATATTATTTTTCATCATCTCTTCAATATCACCCTTTACAAGGCCAATCTCTTTGAGGCCGTGCAGAATAATGCGGCAGGCAGCCAGGTGCAGTTCTTCCATTTTTACTCCCGGAGTCACTGCTTCAATTGTCTTATTGAGTGCATTCAGAACAATCTGATAAATAGCCGCCTGATCTCCCGAAAAACGTCCGCTGGCAGGATAGGTTCGGGTAAAGTCAGAGGCATACCCTTTAAACTCATAACCTGCATCAATCAGATAGAGATCGCCCTTGTTGATGCGCTGGTTGTTCTCAGTGTAGTGAAGAATGGCACTATTCACTCCTGCTGCGTGGATACCGGTGTATGCAGGCTGGAGCAGGCCGTGTTTCTGCTGGTGATAATCAAAAATTGCCTTGGTTTCATACTCATACATACCAGGTTTCAGTGACTTCATCACTTCAAGGTGTGCGAGGTTATTCACCCTGGCAGCTTCTCTCATAAAATCGAGCTCCTGCGCTGTTTTAATACAGCGGCAGTAGGTAATGGCGTCGGATAGTGTTTCGGTATCCACCTTGAAATCGCGGCTGAGGGCTTCCAGGAACTCGGCCTGTTCTTCATCCAAACAGTAGATAACTGACGGGCTGATGTTCTTAAGCACGGTGAGCAGCTTGTTATCGTCATGGAGGTGATCAGGCTGATAGAGTTCACGGATTTCATCCTTTGGCTTGATTCGCCCGTGCCAAACCGCATACTGCGCATCGCGTTTGGGGGCAAAAAGGTGAAATTCACCCGATTTAATATCGATGACAGCGTGGTAGTCTGCTTCATTCACACCGGTAAGATACCAGAAGTTACTCTCCTGCCGGAATGGGAATTCATAATCGGTGCCATAACGGTACATGGTTTCGGCACCTTTCAGATAGATGGCACCTTCTTGATTTTCCTCGAACAGGGAGAAAAGTTTTTCGCGATGAACATTTGATGACATGTATCAATTAATTGGTTTTAAATTAAAAACTGTTAGCCCGGAGATTACCTCACCAAGAATTTTTTTTCTTATAGTTACGCAGATGAAACCTCTGAGCATTGCAGGATTTCAACAAGAATGTAAACTTATCTCATTAGCAGTTGTAAACTGTTCATCAATTATCTCAATAAAAAATTCCTTTTTATTGATTGATTGGATCAATAGCAGCACTTTTTACAAACTGACAAAAAAATCAATAGTTTTAAGTAAACTTTGTTCAAAATTTTAAAAGAACAAAACTACACCACATCAGCCAGGGCTTCTTCAAGGTCTTCAAATTCGAACTCAAATCCGGTAATCTGAAGCATTTTTGGCTTGGCACGAATGCTGTCCAGAACCATTTGAGATGCTTCACCGAGTATAATTTTGAGCATAAATTCCGGAACTCTGAAAAAAGCTGGACGGTTCATTACCTTTCCAAGAGTTTGGGCAAAGGTGTTCATTGTAACCGGATTCGGGGAACATGCATTATAGACTCCGGAGAGTTCTTCCTGTTCCATCGGGTAGAGGATGGCACTGCACAAATCTTTCAGATGAATCCAGGAAACATACTGCTCACCGCTGCCGATGGGACCGCCCGCATAAAAGATGAAAGGAAGCTTCATCTGAGAAAGGGCACCTCCCTGTTCACCAAGCACCATCGAAATGCGTGGAATTGCCGTACGGATACCGATTTTTGCAGTTTTCATTGCTTCTGCCTCCCACTCTACACAAACCTGTGAAAGGAAACCCTCACCCGCTTCGGCCGATTCATCCAAAATCTTGTCGCCACTGTCTTTGTAGAAGTTGATACCTGAAGCGGAGATGAAAAGTTCAGGCTTTGAATCTGCACTTTTCATCGCTTCAACCAATGTACGAGTGACCTGGATGCGGCTGTTGAGAATTCGTTTTTTTGCCTGATCGGTCCATCGCCTTCCCGCGATACTTTCTCCAGCGAGATTAATAATCACATCTGTTTCATTAACAGCAATCTTCAGATTATCATCCCACCCGATAAAATTCCGGTTTTTGGCCTGTTTCTCTGCATATTTTTCAGGTGAACGGGTAATGATGGTAAGATAATGCCCGCTCTGAAGCAGCTTTTCGCATAGGTAACTGCCGATAAAGCCGGTTCCACCCGTGATAAGTATTTTTTTCATTTCCATATTTTTCTAACAAAAATAGACGGCCGATCAATCCTTAAAAAGAATATCGAATTTTGAGGTTGCAATGTCCTCTGTACGGTTGTCCCCCATTTACAAATTACTGAACTGCAAAGAACTATGGTGAAGTTAAACTAAAAAGTAAAATAAGAAAAAGATGAACGGAGCAGTTGGAATCATGGAGTCGAAGCGGTCGAAAAGGCCGCCGTGGCCGGGGAGCAGAGCTGATGAGTCTTTAATCTGTGCAAGGCGTTTCAGGCTGCTGGCGGAGATGTCTCCCAAAGGGCCAATGATGCTGATCAGCAGCACGGCAGGAAGGGCTGACCAGAGTGGCAGCGGAAACGGAGAGGCGATCAGGTACACAGTAAAAAAACCTGAAGCCGCTCCCAGGAATCCCGACCAGAATCCTTCCCAGGTTTT
>SLGL01000178.1 GCA_007123785.1 Balneolaceae bacterium | reverse complement strand
GTAAAAAACTTTTGGAACCCGATGATGAAAACAATGGGTAGAAACCAGCGAAAGAATCGCACCAACAAAAAACGGCCACATTTTATTGCTGTAAGATCACAAGGAAACAGGCTTCTGTGACCTTCTGAACAACAAATAAGTTTGAATAACTCAACTAAATTGCACCTGAAAAATCCTTGAAGCCTCGGGATGAACAACAAATTTCCTTAACACTTTATAGCATTGTGCTAAAATACATTTAACTTAAATATCTGTATTACATGGGTAATGACAGCCACCTGTCCCACCATGCTATCACTTCGTACAATGTTATTATCATTCATTTTTAGGATGTTGTCTTTTCTGGTTTTTAATATTGGTTAAGTGCGATAAGATTGATTTAAACCATCTAAAAATAAACCCTGTACATCAGGTTTGGGAAAAAGAAGGGTTGGGTGATAAATCCCACGCCACCCGGCTCGTTTTCATCGTAGAACTCGGAGAGACGCCCCCGCTTGTTGGTTACATTTACCAGATCCAGAAACAGTTCATGAACAGCCCGCGATTTGTTCCATTTATAGCTCAGGAAAATGGTCACTGAATATAGATCGCCAAGGCTCTGCTTGTAGGCTTTTCCGTAATCCCAAAATACATTATTATCAGGTTCCACGGCCAGATTACCCTGTTCATCCCGCAGCAAGGGTATTATTTTAGGCCCTCCACCGATAAAGATTCTCGTGTTGATGCCAAAAACCTGATTTCCACTTCTGCCCCATCCTGTAAATTCTTTCCCCGCCAAAATATTTGCCAGATAATTGGAATTGAATCTCGTGTTACGTTCTATGCCATCCAGCGCAGTGTATTTTGACTGAAAAAGAGATGCATTCATTAAAAAGTAGTAACTGCCGGTGAAGAAACGTTCAATCGTAATTTCTGCTCCGAAATTACGACCGGTGCCTTTGTTTACCAGATCAGCTTGCCTGAAATCCAGCCCTTCGTTTATGGTAGCGAAAATACTCAATTCATCATTCTCAACGGGTAAATTGTATAAGTCCTGATAATAGAAATTCAGACTTGCCAGTAAATTTCTGCCCAAATGTTGCGAGTAACCCACTACATAATGATGTGCCCGGAGCAATCCCAAAGAGCGATTCGGTTCTGTAATAAATCCGTTTTCGTCCTCAATTTTGGTAAAATAGTGATGAATGCTTTCCATGGTGCTGTGATTTCCATAGCCGGCATGAATGGCAGAAGAAGGATTCAACTGCCAGGATGCGGTTATACGGGGTTCCAACGTGTGTTCACCGGTAAGCAGCACATTTGTATTGTGCAGGCCGGCGGCGATGGTTACATCCGGATTGACCCGGTATCGCCAGCTTATGAAATTATTGACTAACCCGGACTGCTCACGGAAATCAAAGGATGTATTGCGCGTATTGTCGCTCAGAAGCTGACTTTGGACATAATCATAATCGAAAAGAGTGTATTGAATGCCGGCTTGTACAGTGTGGTGGCTGCTGAGTCTGCGGTTCCAGTGGATGGAAGAGCGGTAGGCCGATTTCATCAGCCTGCTGTCAAAATTCAGGAGGCGGTCAGATGCATCGGATTCTTCCATTTCAAACACTCTGTCTTTAATTCCTTCTCTTGAATAAGAAAGTGTGGTTTGCAGGTAGCTGGCGTGATCCAGGCTGATGATATGGCTTAGTCCCAGATTCAATAACCCGGCATTTTTTGTGAAATCCTCACGAATACCGGGTTGCCGGCCACGATCGCCGGGGGTTTGCCAAACAATGGGCGTGACATCCTCAAAATCCAGGCGGCTATGACCCGCCAGTCCAAAAAGGGAAAACCTGCCCGTATTCCGGGTTGGCAGTACCAATTTAAAAACAGCATCCTGAAATTTCGGAATACCGCCGATATCAGGAATCAAACCAAGCTCATCAACCAGGGATATGGTAGAGTAACGATAATTGACCATAAAAGACCCGCCCTGCCCGGGGCGCAGCGGACCTTCAAACGTTAAGTCAGTTCCAAGTATTCCCAATCCGAAAACCGATTCATAGCGCTCATTGTTGCCGGTTCTGAGTTTAACATCATAAATACCGGATAGAGCATTTCCATATTCCGGCGCAAACGCTCCGGTCATAAAATCGGATGCGGTAAGCACATTATTATTCAGTGTGCTCAGTCCGCCGATACCTGTTGCATTTTGATCCGCAAAATGGCTGGGATTGGTAATGTGAACTCCTTCAAGCCGCCATTGCACATATTTGGGTGAATTGCCACGGATAATAATATCGGTGCTTCCATCCTGAGAATTGTTTACACCGGCAAAATTGGAAAGTATGCGGGAGGGGTCATTAAAACCACCGGCAAAACGATGCGTTTCCTCAGTGGTAATAGTCCTGGAGCTAACAAGTGACATATCATTGATGGATTCCCCTCTTCTCAGGCCTGCCGTTACAACCATCTCTTCCATGGCCAAAATGGATTCCCGCATTTCCAGTTCCAGGAAAACTTCCTTACCCGACGTAACAACAAGTCCGGGAGTGCTAAGGTTTTCATAACCAATATAGGATAACTGAAGAGTAATCCGTCCGGCCGGAACCTGTTCAATCCTGAATTCTCCATTTCGATTGGTTACGGTTCCTTTCAAGGGTTGAGAGCCGGCAATTACAACTTGCACACCGGTCAGTGGCAGTTTGTTGTTGGCATCAAAAACGATTCCGCGAACGGTTTGATGAAGTTCCTGGCTCATTGCAAGACTTGGAACCAGAACAATTAACAATAAGAAAAAATACCTGCTCATAAATTTGTAATACTAATTTTGTTAAGAGCACAAAATTAGGCCAAAGCTATATGCTTGTCATTGACCATCGTCAATAAAGGACTTGAGCAACAGGATTTTGAGCAAATGATTTATTTAGGAGAGCTAATTCTCTTTCGAATCCGGCTCAGTGATTCCGGTGTAATGCCAAGATAGCTCGCAAGCTGGTATTGAGGTACGCGCTGGATCAGGTCCGGGCGATTTTCGAGCACATTCTTATAACGCTGCATGGGGGAGGAGCTCATAAAGGAAACCAGCATTTCCTGGTATTTTTCCAGTTGTTCTTCGATTCCCGTACGGCAGACGGATTCAAATTCCGGATACTTTTTAAACAATTCATATTCAGAAACGATACTCATCACAGACAAAACAGTATCTTCAACACAGGCCAGGTAGTATGGTACAGGTTTGTTTTGGGCAGTACTGTAATAAGAGGCAAACCACTGATCTTCCGTGAAGAAAAACGTAGTTTTTTCCTCCCCGTCCTGAAGATGATACTGCCTCACACATCCTTTTAAAATCAGGCAACAGTCATTGAAAACCTCGCCGGGTTCAACTAAAAACGTACCTTTAGGATAACTTTTAAAATGAATGGCACTAAAAATTTCTTCAATCCCCTCTTCGCTGATTTGCAGATACGCCGCAAGGGAATTCTTCATTTCCTTTTTGTACCTGGACACCAGTGATTGATGCTCCTTGAACATGTCTTTTTGCCCGGAAGTTTTCATGTCGCTAATCTATGCAAAACAATCATTTTAAGGATATTCAATAATCAGTCAACTGAATGATCACGTTGCCGCTTTTCATTCCTATTTCGACATATTGATGGGCTTGCGGTATCTGTTCAAGGGTGAATGTGCGGTCAATAACAGGCTTTATTAAATCGTCATGCGCAAGTTGTATTAGTTGCTCAAAATACTCTTTTTTGTAGGGTGCGAACTCAAAAAACACTTTTTTATCGGTTGTGAGGGATGTCCAGAGCCCACGAATCATTCCGGCCGTTGAGGGATTCCCGAGCACATAGCAGCCTCCTTTATTCAGCGTTTTCAGGCAGCCCGAAAAAGATGACTTTCCGGCAAGATCAATAATTACATCATAGGATTGTCCGTTTTGGGTAAAATCCTCCTTCTGGTAATCAATCACATAATCAGCGCCAATACGTTGCAGCATTTCCATCTTTTCTTTCCGGTCCACGGCCGTTACATCGGCCCCAAGTGATTTGGCAATTTGCAGGGCATACGTCCCGATACTTCCTCCGGCTCCAATAAGTAATAAGCGGCTTCCATTTGAAACATTGCCCTTTTTGAGTAAATGAAGGCCGTTAATTCCGCCGGTTGGCAGGGTAGCCGATTCGGGGAACGTCATAGTATCCGGTTTTCGATAGATGGGGTAGGTTTCCGGCAGGCAAATATACTCTGCGTATGCTCCCAGCCGAAGCATGGTAGCTGCAAAAACAGGGTCACCCTTGTTAAATGTCGTAACTTTTTCTCCAACCGACTCTATTACACCGGAAAATTCACCGCCAAGGATTTTGCTGCGTGGTTTAAAAATGCCAAGTATTAACCGTAAAGGCAGCCAAAACAGGGGATGAATATCAAACCTCCTGATTTCACAATCACCGGCAGTCACTGTGGCAGCATATATTTTTACACAGATTTCATTTGGCTTTGGAACAGGTTTTTTGATTTCCATTAACTCAAGGCCTGAAGGATCACCGTATTTTGAAAGAATTATTGCCTTCATTTTTTATGATGTATTTACGAATCCGCATAGTAGCAGGCCAGAGTATAGATATCGAAAAGTCCTGCTCTAAAGTGGATAACATTTTTTCTATCGATCAAAGTAATTTGATTACCGGATATGATTTACTGGTAATGCCTAAAATAATGAACGAAAGGCATTGATTTCCCATATTTGACTATTCTTTTACTCATTGACCAATCTATGGAAAGATTTGATTTCTCTAATTACCTCAACACGCTTCTTAAATTCCTTCGTTTTTTGAAATCTTCTTAAGCTTTGTTTGTCATTAAATATAACGCGTTTACCGGTTAGATTTTAAACCGCGAGTGGATATCTGGTATTAAATTATTTAACATTTTTATATTAATAAAGGCCATGCAAGAAATTGATAATATTTATCTTATAGGTGTTAATAATCACAAAAACACAAACCCTATGCATGACCTAAAGACCAATTTCGATAAAATATTACCCATCGTCAAACAAACCCTGGCTGACCAACTCGATCCCTTTGGTAACCTGCATGGCTATCCCAATAAACCGGATCTGC
>SLGL01000367.1 GCA_007123785.1 Balneolaceae bacterium | reverse complement strand
CGAGAATTCTGTACCGGGTATTCAGATCAACAGTGGCAGTATTACCCCGTTCGAGCCTCGACTGGGTGCCATCGGGGTGATGGGTCACCGCTTCAAAATTGACGATGCGTTCAACATCATCAGCAAAATAGTATGGGATACCCACCATCGAAGCTTCTGCTTTTTCGAGAGGATCGTCGGTGTGTACTTTTATGCGAATCAGATTATCCACCATCGCTACAATACCCCTGTCGCGCTCCTGAACACGAATAAGAGTCTCTTTTTTCAGATATTCGTAGGGATATCCGTGATCGCCGTCTGCCTCAAAGTCGCTCTCTGAAATATCACCAAATCGGTTAAATACACGAACTTCATCCAGAATTTCCCTGTCAAACTGTGCCTTTACTTCTATGGAAAGGCACAGGAACAATATCATCAACATCAAGAATGAAGATAACCGCATAGATCAACCAAACAATCAGTTTTTTAGCCTGTTTACGGCAAATCGGCCTTTGTTATAAACGGCAACAGCCCGGCCGGAGAGCTTGTCGTCAATATAGGGAGAGTTTTTCGATTTCGAGCGCACTTCAGATGACCGATACACCCACTCCTCATCTGTATTAAACAGTGTAAGGTTCGCTTTATTTCCCTCTTTTAGCTCAGGAACGGGAAGATTTAAAATTTTTCTCGGGTTGATGATCAGTTTTTCCAGAATTTGTTCCAGTGTAAGAGCACCCGGATTCAGCAGCCGTTTCACGCAGATACTCCAGGCCGTATCCAGCCCAATGATGCCGTTGGGTGCATAAATAAATTCCACCTCTTTCTCCTCAACAGCATGCGGGGCATGGTCTGTACAGATCACCTCTATTGTTCCATCCGCGAGGCCTTCAATCATAGCATCCACATCATCTTGTGTTCGCAGCGGTGGATGCATTTTAACATGCGTATCGAACTGTCTCCGTTCAATCTCTTCATCAGTCAGATCAAAATGGTGGGTACAAACTTCTGTGGTTACATTAACGCCGTCGGCTTTGGCTTTTCGCACCAGGTCGGCTGCTTTCCTTGTGCTTATGTGAGCCACGTGAACATGTCCGCCCGTAAATCCGGCCAGCAGAATATCACGGGCAATCATCACCTCCTCGGCGATAGACGGAGTTCCGTCCAGCCCGAGCCGTGCAGAAACCTCACCTTCGTGCATGTGTCCCGGCCGCGACAGGTCCAGGTCTTCCTCATGATTGATCACAGGTACTCCCAGCATTGACGAATATTCCAGTGCAACACGCATCACCTGTGAGTTATAGACTGGATCGCCATCATCACTGAAAGCGACTGCACCTCCATTTTTCATATCCGACATCTCGGCGATCGATTTTCCTTTACGATCCTTGGTTACACAGCCGATCGGGTGCACATCCACAAGCTGATCTTTCGCTTTATTTCTGATGAACTCAACCACATCTCTTGTGTGGATGGCAGGCTGGGTATTCGGCATACATGCCACTTCTGTAAACCCGCCAAACATAGCCGACCTACATCCTGTTTCGATCGTTTCTTTGTGTTCATAACCCGGTTCGCGAAAATGTACGTGCATGTCCATCCATCCGCCGCTCACGAATGCACCACTGGCATCAAAGAGCTCTTCTCCATCGGCCTGTTTCAAGTCCGGCGACAGTTCCGTAATCACACCGTCTTTGATTCGCAGGTCAATCGTTCTATTTCCGTCGTGGCCACTTCCCGCAGGCCTTACGTTTTTAAGTAAGAGATTCGGGCTTTGATTCATCAGAAAAATGCGGTTTTCGTTTTGGGTTCAAATATAGGCCGATTTGATGTGAAAACCGATTTTCAGTTTTGAAAAAACGTTAAAGGTCTGATTCGGAAGAGGCACAAGCGATATCAGCCTGAGGCGGAAAGGCAGCTTGCGCCATTAGGTTAAAGGGATAGTCAGAATAGAAGCTTCACCACAATATTTCTCATTCCAATGAAATGTGCCCGCTGTTTTTTCACAAATTCCCCTTTTTTAGCTCTTCAGCGGCATAATTTGCTGCTCTGGCGGTAATGGCCATATAGGTGAGAGAAGGATTTTGATTGGCGGATGAGGTCATGCAGGCACCATCGGTTACAAACACGTTTTTGCAGGCGTGTACCTGGTTCCATCGGTTCAGTACGGATGTTTCCGGATCATGGCCCATCCGGGCAGTCCCCATTTCGTGAATACCCAAACCCGGACCGCCGATATTATCAAATGTATTAATGTTTTTAAAACCGGCGGCTTCGAGCATTTCGGCTGCATCATTTTGCATGTCTTCACGCATCTTCAGCTCGTTTTCTTTGAATTCCACATCAAAAACGGCCGTGGGCATTCCCCATTTGTCTTTCTTGTCGTGATTCAGCCACATGCGGTTTTCGTGATAGGGCAGCATTTCGCCGAAACCGTTCAGTCCCATCGTCCAGATGCCGGGACGCTGTACAAACTCTTTGAGCTGGTTGCCAATTACCAGTTCACGGATTGCTCTCATCCAGTTTTGACGGCTTGCCGAACCCTGATGGTGAAACCCACGCAGATAGTCACGCTGTTCATCTCCAAGATTCCTGTATCGCGGAATGTGGATGGAGGCTGGCCTTCTACCGTAAAAGTATTTATCGTCAAACCCGTCAATCTCTCCCGATGCCCCCGCGCCCATGTGATGATCCATCAGGTTACATCCCAGTTCACCGGAATCGTTGCCCAGACCGTCCGGAAAACGATCTGAGGTTGAATTGAGCATAATCATCGTTGTGGCGATACACGAAGCGTTTAGAAAAATCACATCTGCGTAAAACTCAATCTCTTCAAGAGTTTCAGCATCCACCACCCGTACGCCAGTAGCTTTTCCCTCTTCCTCATCAAAAATCACGGAACTTACGATGGAGTGGGGACGCAGCGTCATATTTCCAGTCTCTTCAGCTGCTGGAAGAGTTGCTGCATTACTGCTGAAATAGGCACCATAAGGACATCCTCTGATACAAAGATTTCGGTACTGGCACGAACCCCTCCCTTTGTGAGGCTGTGTTAGATTGGCAAACCGGCCGATGGTGAGCACTCTGCCCGAAAAGTGTTCAGCAATTTTTTCACGTGCATGTTTTTCCACGCAATTCATTTCGATTGGAGGCAGAAAAATTCCATCGGGGGCCTGCGGCAAGCCCTCTGCCTGCCCGCTTATACCCGCAAATTCTTCTGTATAATCGTACCAGGGTTTCAGGTCATCGTACCGTATGGGCCAATCCACACCGTAGCCGTCCCTTGCATTTTCTTCAAAATCATGAGGCCCCAGGCGCAGGCTCTGTCTTCCCCACATAATAGATTTTCCACCCACGTGATAGCCACGCATCCAGTCGAACCGTTTTTTCTCCTCGTATGGCTGATCGGTATCGCGCACCCACCAGTGTTTGGTGTCCTGCCGAACAGTGTAGCCTGTGCGCATCTGAACTTCAAAATGTTTGGCTTCTTCGGCTGTGAGCCGGTTGCCATGCGGAAGTTCCCATGGGTCTTTCATCATGGTTGGATAATCTTCTACATGCCGTACATTCCGGCCGCGCTCCAGCACGAGTGTATTCAGGCCGTTTTCAGTTAACTCTTTCGCAGCCCATCCACCGCTGATTCCGGTCCCGACTACAATGGCATCGTATGAATTTTGTTTTTTAGCTTTGATATTAAACCGCATGGAAAAAAGCTTATTTTTAACTTTAAGAGTTGCTCTGTGTGTTCTGCTTACGAAAAAAAAGGTTCGAAATTACTGTTAGATGCTACTTTAATCAAAAATTTTAAACGTACGTTCGTTTTGTATCTGCCTGTAATCAAACAGCAGAAACTCTCAACTCTTCTCATCTCTACTCGCAGTTATTTTATTCCCCCAGAATCGTCTCGACCGCTTCTCCGACAGGCCGTTCGTTTTCATAGTCCAGGCTCAGCAGCCGTGCCACGGTTTTTGCAATCTGTTTTTGATAGAGCTGCATTGGTTCTTTTACCACGCCAAGTGCAGGGGTATCGGGACCGATAGCAGCAATCCACATCTCTTCCGATCCCTCAATTCCGGATCCGTGGTGTCTCCAGTGATCAATCGGATCGGTACCCCGCCCGTGATCGGTGCTGATCACCATCGTGGTTTTATCTCTGTAAGAGGGGTGCGACTGGATATAATCCCACAACTCCGCAATGAATGCATCCGTCTGCCGTGCCGAATAAGCATAATTCTGAAAGTTACCGTCATGTCCAAAATCATCGGTTTCGCCATAAGCAATATATGCCAGTGTTGGCTCTTCCCGTTTGATATATTCAAGTGCATAATGATGAGTGAATGCATCGAGCCGGACGGTAGCCCAGGGACTTGGAATCTGCTCCTGGAGCTCATTCAGAAAGACCTCTCTGTCCGATACATTCTCTCCTTCCGCCTGGCTGAACCCGGCATTGACCGAAATACCGCTACGTTTACTGTTGATAATATACGGAAATACATCCCACGACCCGAATGCCGCAACCTTTCCTTCGAAACCGGGCTGGTTATTCACAAACTCCAATACGGTTTGATTGGGATTCCACTCCTTCGCATTACTGTTGATGTTTTCATCCACATAACCCACCAGCAGCTCGCTGTAGCCGGGATAGGAAAAATTTAATCCATTTGATACATCTACATGGTTACCATAAACGCGGTTGCCGTACAACTGGCCTTCAGCGGCGATGGTATTCCAGAAAAACGGCATCAGCAGTTCTCTGCGGATTTCCGTGTCATCGTGCCAGAAATCTTCGACCAATTGATCGACATTTCTCACATAATCTTCATGCCGTACAAGAACGGAATCAATCCCTGTATAAAGTTCCTGCCACCTCAGTCCGTCGAGGGTTATAAGAAACACGTTTTCGGTTTGCCTCTCCTGTCCGAAAACCACAACTGAAATGGAGAGGAGCAGAACTAAAAGAATGGTTTTTTTCATTTTGATTTTTTATGTAAACGGTAAGTGTCATATCAAGCGCCTAATTTTGCCCAAATGCAGGGCAACACTATTTCAAAGGTGACAGAAAGTTTCTATCATCCGAATATATAAAACGCAGCTCACCCTTGCACGTAGTAGATCTTCTATTAGTGT
>SLGL01000121.1 GCA_007123785.1 Balneolaceae bacterium | reverse complement strand
TGAATCATTGCCACACAGGAGGCGGACGGAATGACCACCACTTCTGCATCTTCAAACTGATCTGTAAACCGCTCCACAAGCGGAATTGTCTCTTCCTGGTAGCCGGTGTTGTAGTGCATCTGTCCGCAGCAGGTCTGCTCCATCGGAAAACGGACCGAGTGCCCCAGCCGCTCCAGAATGGATACCACCGCTTTTCCTGTTTCGGGGAAAAGTGTGTCGTTAAAACAGGTGATAAAAAGAGAGATATTCATTTTTTCGATCTATCGATTTTTTTGAGCTCCAATGTGTTTAATTACGCCCATGAGTACTGAATTTCACCCACTCCTTCGAATGGTTGCTGAAGTTTCAGTCCGAGATGTTTTTTCAGATTATCATTTGTCAGTGTCTGCTGTTTTAAAACCAGTGCTGCACCAAGTGCAGATGCTTCAGGAACAGAAGCAGTATACACACTTTTACCGGGCAGCATCGCAGCCAATAATCTGCAGAAAAATTGGTTCTTTGCAAAACCTCCCGTGATAATTATTTGAGGGATTTTTTTACCGCCCTCTGCCAGTTTTAGAGAATCAACCTGGATGGAGGCCAGATCGAGCAGAAGTTGATGAGCGGCTTCATCGTACGAGTGGAACCTGCTCAGATCCCACTCTTCATCTCTTTTTACAGGGTAGGGGCCGGAAGTATCCGCCTGCTCCAAAATCAATTTTTTTTCGGAATCGTTTGAGCGAATCAGTTTCTGTAAAAGAGCTTCGTCGGGAGTGCAATCCAGTTGATCCGGATCCCTTTCGAAATACCTGCCCATTCTTTTTAACTGGTGAGCATACTCACCGCCCATCAGAAAGCGTGAAGCCTTTACCGGTTTGCTGTAGATGTTGATGTAGTTCAGGCAATCCCGCTTAAGCTCTTCAAACGTGAGAGGTTCCGCGTTGAACGGATTCATCGAGATACTCCAGGTGCCGGTTGAGAGCTGGATGAACGGCTCATTGAATACTGTAAGATAGGGAGCCAGCGCGGCAGAACTGTCGTGAATTCCGATCCCTGTTTGAAATGTTTTACCAGAAACGGTTTCCTCAATTACGGTTTGAACCGGACTGGGTGATGGCAGCATTTGCAGAACTCCTTCATCATTCAACCAACGGTGGTACCGGTTCTCCTTAAAATTCCACATTGCAGTATGGCAGCCGATGCTGGTGGGATCAGCCATAAACCTTCCGGTAAACAGATAACTGAGATACTGAGGCAAATGAAGCGTTTTTTCAATCCGCCTGAACAGATCCGGTTTCTCTTTTTTGATTCGATAGAGCTGCAATCCCGAATTGAGCATGCCCATCGGAGGAGAGGCAGTTTCCAGGGCAAAAGTTTCACGCCCGCCGTATAATTGATACAATTCACCGGCAAGTTTTTCCGGGTACGGTTTCAGATAGTTATAGATCGGAGTGACCGGCTCGCCGTTTTTTCCTATGTGAACCAGCGTAGCTCCATAGCCTGAAAAATTAATGGCTTCGATTTTGAATTTCTGTTCGTGAACTACCGCTTCAAACTCCCGGAACATCCACTCTTTCAGCAGCTGTACATTTTCACTGGAAAAGCCGTCCTCATCTATCGTTTCTTTGAGGGTATCTGACCGTTCGTAAACAACAGAGAGAAACTCATCAAAAAGCAGAAACTTTTTGTTGGTTTTACCAATATCGAAAATCGCGGTTACAGGCAGTTTTGAAGCCAAAAAGGTACAAATTTTATGATTAAAGGATTACAATCCAGTTGCTGCGGTTCCGATACCCCGCTCTTTGATCAGGGTTTTGCGTACCTGCAAGTCCCGAAACAACTGAATGGGATTGGCAGCTCCGCCGCTTTTGATCCTTGATTCCCGAATCAGCGGACGAACATCCGTGGCCCAGGCATCCTGTAAAACTTCCTGAGCCAAAACCACATCATTCTCTTCACGAGCCTCTTCAAGGCGATTCCGGTCAACCAGCAGGGCTTTGGCAAAAGCCGTTTGAATGGCTTCAACCGATTGCAACAGGTCCTCAAGCGGATCTTTGGTATTATGGCTGGCATCAATCATCCAGTCAATGTTGGAAAAATCATCATTATTGCCATTATCAATCCCGTCAACCAGTTCGCAGAATATCAGAAATAGCTGGTATGGTTTGATAGAGCCTGCGGTAAGGTCATCATCGGCATATTTGGAATCGTTGAAATGAAATCCGCCCAGTTTGCCCTCGAACATCAGGGTGGCCACAATCTGTTCGATGTTGGTGTTGGGCAGGTGGTGCCCCAGATCCACCAGCGTTTTTGCCCGTTCACCAACGCTGTTTGCCAGCAGAAATGAGGTTCCCCAATCGGGAATCACCATTGAATAAAAGTTAGGCTCGAACGGTTTGTACTCAATCAATAACTTCCAGTTATACGGCATGGATGCATAGATTTCGCTCAGTGACTGCAGGGTACGGTTTAGCGTCTTGCGCAAATTCTGTTGTCCAGGAAAGTTAGAGCCATCGGCAAGCCACACAGTGAGGGCTTTGGAGCCCAGTTTTTTCCCGTATTCAATCACCTCAATATTGTGATGAACAGCCTGATTGCGCACCTCCTTTTTTGTATGAGAGAGTGAGCCGAATTTGTAAGAGTGTTCCTGTTTCGGCTGATCCTGAAACGTATTCGAATTCACCGCATCGAAGTGAATGCCCAGGCCTGAAGCATGCTCTTTGATGGCATCGGTATCTTTGGGAATATCCCAGGGAATGTGAAGTGATACGGCACCACTGGAGCAGTTGAGGGCATGAATCAACCCGATATCCTCAATTTTCTCATGCAGATTTCGTGGTTCACCTCCGATAGAAAATCGTCCGAAGCGGGTTCCCCCGGCACCAAGAGCCCAGCTGGGAATGGCTACCTGAAAACCCGTCAGACGCCGCAGTATGCTCTCCGGGTTTTTACCCCGTTCAGAGAGCAGGTTAGTTAGCTGCGAAAGCTCGTTTCTATGGCTGGTAGTTTCACTCTGGTTGTGATTCTGAATCTGATCATCAGCAAGTATCATAATTCTTTTTCTTTCATCCAAAATGGAGCTGTAAAAAACCACAGCAACATTCCAAAGAACATAAGATTTGTGTGCATTTCAAAAGAAATTGTATCGCTGAATACAAAAAATGAGGGAACAACCGTCAATGCAAGTCCTGTGAATGAGAGTAATTTTAGTAAAATTTTCATAGTGTTGGATATGTGTTGTTCTGAAAGATTTTCAAATTCTTCTATTCTACTTGACAGAGCTTTACGAAATGCAGGAACCCTTCGACTTCATTCGTCACTCCGCGCCTCATTACGTTCAGAGGCACACACTAACGTCACAAATAGCGCAACGAAGTGAAGTCGAAATGTAGTCGCAAAGGCACCTGACTGGCTTTTACTCACAGTATTATCTCATAAACGCATCCACCAGCCCGCCATCTACGGGGATGATGTGACCGGTTGTGTTTTCGAAACGCGAGCTCAGCAGTAGGTAAATAGCTTCGGTCTGCTGAGCCAGAGAAATCGGTTTCTTCGTAAGCGTTCGATTCGAATAAAATTCTGCCAGACGCTCACGAAGTGTTTCGGTTTCTTCGTTATCATCAAAATCAATGTTGTATTTCTTCAACGATGCCTTCACCCGGTTTCGCGGAAACATGCTGCTGCCTTCCACCACGGTTGCCGGAGCCACACCGTTCACTCGGATCTTTGGAGCCAGCTCAATGGCCAGTTCCCGAATCAAATGATTGGCTGCGGTTTTGCTTGTATCATAGGCCATACTGCCAATTTTAGGCACTACGGCATTCACACTTGTGGTGATCACCATGCTGCCTTCCAAATCCTGATCTTTCCAAATTTTCGCAGTTTCATCAGCTGCGATAAAATTACCTTTCACATTTACGGCAAAACTTCGGTCCCAGGCATCATCATCTAAATGCCCTTTTTCATCGGGTGTGGGGAAAAGGCCTGCGGTTACGGCTACGTGATCAATTCCACCGTAGGCAAATAGTATCTCTTTAATGGCGCTTCGAACCGATTCACGGCTGGTGATATCGCACTCCAGCCCGATCACATCACCCGATCCGCTGATGCCCGAACCGGCAACCCCGATACCCATTCCGATCGAATCCAAAATTTCGGCGGCGGTCTCTTTTGCTGAATCTTGATTCAAATCGAGGGCAGCAACAGTGGCCCCGTCAGAAATCAGACGTTTTACGAGCGCTTTGCCGATACCGCTGCCGGCTCCTATAACGGCTACTATTTTGCGAGACATTTCACTTTCCGGGGGCATCCGCTTTAGCTTTGCTTCTTCAAGCGCCCAGTACTCAATATCGTACGCTTCCTGTTTGGCAATAGCTGTATAATTACTCACCGATTCGGCTCCGCGCATCACGCCAACCGCTGCGTTGTAGAATTCGGCCGTTACCCGCGACTCGCTCTTATTTTTGCCCCAGGTGATCATGCCAAGGCCGGGTATCAGCACAACCGTGGGATTGGGATCACGCATATCGGGGGAATCTTTATGACTATGATTTATGTAATATTGCTCATAATCTTTTCGATACTCTGCCAATCCTGCCAAAATTTCTTCTTTCAAATCATCCAGAGAATCGGACTGAGGATTCCAATCTATATAAAGCGGTTTGATTTTGGTCCTTATAAAATGATCGGGACATGACGTTCCCAGTTCGGCCAGGCGCGATGCATCTTTCGAATTGATGAACTGCAGGGTAATCTCATCATCTTTAACCGTTCCGATAAAACGGTTTTGTTCACTCACTTTACCCCGGATAAACGGCAGTACTTCTGTGAGTAAATCTCTTCGTTTTTTTGACGGCAGCGATTGATATTTTCCGCCGCCAAACGATTCCTCGCCTTTCTCATTGTCAGCCAGGTATTCTGCTGCGCGATTGATGAGGTCGAGACTGATTTCGTAACACTCTTTATCATCATTTGCCCAGTTGATGAGGCCGTGCCCACCCAGGATAATCCCCTTGATTCCCGGGTTTTGTTTGATGGTTTCCTGCAGCTTCAGCCCGAGCTCGAATCCGGGACGCATCCAGTCTACCCAGGCCACTTCATCGTCATAAATCTCTTTCGTCAGTTCAATTCCGTTTTCGGCTGTGGCAATTGCAATGACCGGCACAGGATGGGTATGATCCACAAAATCGTAAGGGATAAAGCTGTGCAGAGGTGTATCGATGGATGGCGCTCGAGGGTTGAGATTGTATGTACAGTGCGGATACATCTGAACCATCGAATCTTCAGCGGGGGTTTTTAGTCCTTTATTTTCGAATGAGGTGTAAATTTCCTGAAGAGACATCAGTTTATCCTGGTAGAGGGAAGCAAAGTTTGATCGTTTGGCCGTACGAAGATCACCGCCCGATCCCTTCACCCACATCACTTTTACTTTTTCTCCGGTAATCGGGTCTTTTTCTGTCAGTTTACTGGATGTATTCCCTCCACCAGTATTATTGATGTAGGAATCACTCCCCAGTAAATTTGATCGATAAACCAGGCGATCAACCGGATCGAGTTTATCCGCTACTGTATCATCCCATTTGTTCCCTACAAGCCTGAAATAATCTTCTGTTGTGCTTTGGGATTCTGTTTCCGAATGAATTACTTCTAAAAAATTACGTTCTTTTGTGTCTTGCATAGTTAAGTTTATTCGGTGTTATCTTTTTTGATTTTTCTCTGAATAAATGTACTGAACCCTATATATAAAATTACAGCGATGAACCAGCCAGGCAGCCCGAGGAAGAATATTTCAACCCCTCCATAAATATTGATTGCCAGACACAATGTTAGTGTAAGGAACCAGGTAAGGCCTGCTGCCCAGTTGAATTTCGATCCGGTTTCTTCAGCAAAGTTGCTCTTCAGGTTTAATTTTTTGAAGAACATCACATCTAAAAACACCACAGCTCCCATCGGCATGAGAACAAGTCCGTATAATGCTACAAAATCAAGCAGGTTCATTACAAGTGCCGGAAAACAGGCGATTATGGTGGTGAGCAGGCCCGTGAAAAGCGTCACTTTCCAGCGTTTCCAGTTAGGAGTCACCGCCTGAAATGCCAGTCCGGCCCGATAGATTGTAGGATTTGCAGTTGTCCATCCGGCAATAACCACACACAGTGCGCCGGCAATACCAGCGCTGTTGTAGGCAATGTAACCGGGAGCAACGACACCGGCTGCAGCGGCCATCAGAATGCCGGAAGCCATCCATGCCAAAAAGTGACCAAAGAACATACCCGCTGCCGATGAAAAGCCCATCTTCCAATCTTCAGCGTATCTTAAAATTGACATATCCGACATACCAATGTGCATCGCCATATTGGCAAACCAGGCAAAGAACATCACATGCCAGAAGGTGAACTGTGTGAGCCCTGCCACGGGTTCCCCTGTCCAGATTCGCTCTTTAGCTGCAGGCCAGAATTCAGAAACTGACGTAACCCCCAGTGAGGGAAGTACAGCAATTGCTGCAGCAATGAAAACCAGGAACATCCAGGGAAAACTGATATTGGCAAACCGGGCAACATACTCGTAACCGGCAATTGCAACGACTGTGATCACGCTGCCAACAAGGAATACGGTGATAATCCAGCCAACACTTGTAGGCAGCCAGTCGTCCAGTCCCGGCATAGGAATGTTGAATGGAAGGCCAACTGCGGTAGCAGCAACGGTAATCATCGCTCCTGCCAGGAAGCAGAACATCACTGCATTCACAATATTATAAATCAATGCCAGGTTTTGGCCGCAAATTTTGCGGAGCTGCCAATACAGCGTTAAGCGGCTTTTCACTGCCACGGGGGCGCATAAAAATGCCCAGCTGAATACAGCGAGCAGGTTTCCAATAATCAATCCCAAAACCAAATCAACCGCAGAAACACCATGAGCCACAAAGAGCGCCCCGATCACAAATTCCGTGCCCGCGGTGTGTTCCCCTGCATACATCCCTAAAAAGCCACGCCATCCCTTCTGTTTTTCTTTTGGAACCGGCTCTCGTTCGTACTCATCTATCGATTTTAGCCGATGGTCAAGATTATCTAATAAAGAATTAATCATCAGTATAGATAGTTAGTTATTTCAGTTATTCTTGACCTGTCATCTGTGCCACCGGTCAGGAGTTAAGATCATTGTGTATTTAAAAGTAAACCGGATTTCAATTTTGACATAAATACTTGATAGCAGATGATATGGGCATTACCTGTTTCATCACGGCATCCCTATATAGTGTGTATAATTGTAGAGTCGCGGATTGGGTATGCTGCGATCCGGTTCTTCATAATCTCCCACGTACTCTTCCGCATTACCGTAAATATAAATCCAGCGGGCATTCCAGATCAGTACTTCCGAGCGGGGATCACCGGTTATATCGACGTGTTGGGCGCGCTGGGCACGGTTTGGCAAAGAAAGATCAGGGAATGGAAATTGAGCTACTGTGTTACCGTAGCCATCGCGCAGTTCTGGTTTTCTGTCGGCTCCCCGACGGTATGCCAAAATAAGGTCCCGGTCTTCCTGGTCCCAGTTACTCATTCGTGAGATGATAGAAAGCCATCGTTCCGGCCCTTCATCGGTTCGCTCTTCGCGCCAGAGTTCCTCGCCATCATATGAAAACACTTTAATCTGATCCTGACCCTGCAGGCTGCGGTCTGTACCCCTGTTCAGTCCGGCCACTTCGATGGTTGGAAGATCAGGTCGAAAATTCCCTGCCACAATATGCTGGGCGTGATCTGTCGGACGGGTCCAGAGAATGTTGCCCCGGATATCAATTACGTTGAAAGTGGCCCCGTTGCAGGTGGCTACGGCTATTTCGAGTTCACCATTTCCATTTAAATCGGCAATGGCAACCCCATCGGAGTGATCGGGCAGGTCCACTTCCCAGAGTACTTCTCCGTCGGCAGCTATCAGCGCATGACCGATTACCAATTCATCGAGTCCGTTTTGGGTTACATCGTGCGGCCAGGGAAAGTGGCCCACTGTGCCTTCGTACGTCCATAGCACGATGAAATCGCTGCTGTCGAGCGCCCAAACCTGTGTGTATCGGGTTTTCACGATGATGTTATCCCGGTGTCCGTCACCGGTAAAGTCGGCAAATGAGATCGCATCCCGTGCTTCGGGGTGTGGTATAGGTCCCTGGCGGATCAGTTCACCCGTGCGACCGTTTCGGATGTGAATCTGATCCCCATCAATATAGATCACTTCCGGAATTCCGTTACGGTTTAAATCATAAACCTGAAATGGTAAATCGTGGTAAATAGCTTCATGTTCCTCATTCGGCTCACCCACCTTCCAAAGAATATTTCCGTCTAAATCCATGGCAATCAATGTGCCCACGTGCTGGCGATTGCCGGGACGCTGGGCGGCAACTACCAAATCGAGATTATTGTCACCGGTGAGGTCTCCAAGGCGTACTTCATTCCACCATTCCGATCCGGTCAGCTCTTTCAGATCAATTTTTGAGATCAGTTTTACATTATCGTTTACATCCTTTGCGCATGCATTTACGAATGTTTGAAAGAACAATAACAGCGAAAGAATGAGAAAACTGCTCACTGTTTTTGTCCGGTTCATTTTTCAGGAATATTTTTAATGGTTGACATTCAGATGCAAATATTGGTGTTGAATTAATCCATATGAAACACCTTTTCGAGCGGTGTTACAACCGGAGAGTTATCGGGATTCACTTCCATCAGATCTTTCATATAATCCCACCATTTTTTCATTATTGGCAGTTCAGGCAGGCGATCGGTTTTTTCTGATGATTCTCTTCTTTGAACCCCAAAAAGTGTGTGAGTATCACGATCGAGGTAAATGGAGTAATCAGAAATACCTGCCTCTTTTAAAGCTTTCTCCAATTCAGGCCAGATTTCATCGTGCCTTTTTTTATACTCCTTTTCGAAACCTGGTTTCAGTTTCATCTTAAATGCGATTTTTTCCATTCAGAAACTTGAATTTCATTCGACATTAACAGCCATCAGGATTTGGTATTTTTATATATAAGAGAATAACTGTTTTAAAATCTACTCTTTTTTTTTTGACATTCACCGAAGATCTTATAGATTAGACAAAAACGAGAAATAATGATCACTATTGAACATTTGTTCAAAAATAAAAGCCTTTTTTCTTTACACTAATTAGAAAGTCTACCAAAACTTCCTTAATAAAGCATGTTCCATAATCAAACCCTCACAAAGTTACATGACGGACAACTCTGGGACAGTATCAGGAAGGGGAACAGAGACTGCCTTGCAACTTTATTCAACCGGTATTATACAAGGCTATTCAACTATGGGTTTAAAATTGTAGCCAGAGAGGAGTTTGTAAAAGACTGTATCCAGGAGCTATTTCTCAATATTTGGGAGCAGCGTGAAACCGTAAGCAGCGTTCAATCCGTATCGTCATATCTGCATGTATCTATGAGGCGAATGATATTTTACAATCTCAGGAAATTCAAAAACATCAGAAAACGAAATACAACATATGTTAAAGAATTTACAGAAGTAACACATAACATTGAATCTGTGATTATCCGAAATGAATTGGATGTCGAATGCAGGAGGCATTTAAACAAAGCGATGCAAGATCTCAGTAACCGCCAAAAGGAAATCATCAGGCTTAAATACACCGAGGGATTATCAAATTCAGAAATAGCACGGTTACTCGACATTAAACGCCAGAGTGTGTACAATCATGTATCGGAAGCATTAAAATTCCTGAAAACATATGTGTCAGGGGACTCCGCCACATCTTACACAGAAATTCGCCGTGCTGTATAGTTTTACAGTGGAAAACTCTTTGATTACACATTACAATGCCGCAACCTTAATTTTACTATTGGTTTTACCTTGCAGCTATTCCTCATTGCAGCGAATCTTTTGCCCGATAATTGATCGCAGAAGATGAAAGCAAGTTAATTTTTCGAGGAGATAACGAAAGAAAGAAATTCATTTTTATCACGAATACAGGCTATTTTACTTCCATAACATAGCATCGTACTTTTTCGGTGTTCGACCGATCATTTCATTCAGATAATCGGCAAACTCCTGCCTGATTCCTTCTTTCTCCTTCACATAGCGGTGAGGACGTTCAGAATCCCCTACATTCCAGCGGCTGCCCTCTTCAAGTTCATAGTCCAGCCAGCCCTGAGGTGCATATTTCACCCACTCACCCAAACCGTTTACTGCGTAATGGACGGCTACCAAATCCCAGCTTGGCCGCTGATCTTCAAAGGTATATTCGCTATTCCGCCAGAGCCAGTCGCGATATGCCGTTCGCACAATATTGCCCCTGGGTGTATCCCTGAGTGATTTTCCGGTTAAGATTTCGTGTCCAGCATCCACAAACACCGCATCTGACGGAAAATTTTCAACCAGGTACTTTGTATACGGCTGAGTGTCATTAAAAAAGAAATTCCAATCACGAACAAAATTATCGCCTTCGTTATACGCACCAAGTGCTCCAAGGGCAATCCACCGGTATACTTTTTGCTGAACCAGCTCCATGCCGCTGAGGGGAGAAATGTTGTCGGGTTCAGAGGTCAGAAGTTTATAGAGTCCTCGTGTATGCCCGATGGTTACATACGTCACACTCTTATCTTCACTATCGGCTAAAAGTTTGCGGTTCAGCTCTGTCTGCTCTGCGGCATCGCGGTTGTGTACGATGGTGTTACGAAATGCTGTTGTATCTCTTGCCAGTTTACCAGCATTCATTTTATCTATTGGATCGCCAAATTCACCTTCATGGTCTGCACCCACAGGTATATCAGGGCGTCCGTAATAGATGTTGATCGCCTCACTTATGGCTGCTCCGTATGGCACTTTCCCTGAACTGTAAATCACACCCAGAATATCAGCTTTTCCCATATCGGCATAAACATGCAGCAAGGCTAATGCACCGGCATCGTCAGAATCGGAACCCATGTCGGTATCCAGTATTATTTTTACCGGATCTTGATTGTCAGCCAATTCATTATTTTGGCATGAGACAAATAATAACAGAAGGAATAAAAATATTAATTGAAACTTCATTTTTTTAACTTTTTTTTTATCAAAACCATCAAAAATCCGGGTTCCTCGGCTATTTACAGTTTTAATTCTGTATTTCTGCGAAGTCCATTCACTTCCAGCACATTGAGCCAGAACAATATAGAAACTTCAGCCCGCATTTTCAGTGATTTTGCCAAAAACTCCCTGTCAGATGCTGTAAAATTTGGTAGCGTGGGAACAAATTAACAAACAAACTCGATAGTGAAATGTTTTAAAAAATTGGGCAACTCCTGTGTTTACTTTTTTGAAAATCAGATCTTCGCTTTTACCCGCTCACTCTCATCTTATAAACCGATTTTGTAACTTCGAAAGATGAAACCAATCATTATCACTGATAACCAAATCAATTTTCAACAACAGGCAAATACAGAAATACCCGCCACTTTAGTAATTTAACTATTTACAAACCTATTCCCTCCGAATGTCACGGCCCAGTAACTCTATCGATACACGGCTAATCAGCAAAATCAGCAGCTTGTACTATCATCAGGAGATGAACCAGCAGGAGATTGCCGACAAGCTGCACCTTTCCCGCCCAAAAGTATCCAGGCTGCTGAAACAGGCGAAAGAAATGGGTATTGTAAAAATCACGGTTACTGCACCGGATCATCATGTAATTGAGACAGAAAACGCACTGGAAAAAAAATATGGTTTAAAGGAGGCACTGGTCGTTGAAATCGACAGTCCTGATCCCTCTGCTGCAGATTCTATCATTAAAAAACAGCTTGGTGCAGCCGCTGCCAGCTATCTTTTAAGAACCGTTTCTGATGGTGACATTATCGGTTTAACCTGGGGAACAACCCTCCAGGCGATGATTGATGCCGTGCAGCCAAAACCAGTAAAAAATGTGCATGTGGTACAAACCCTGGGTGGTGTTGGCCCTCCGGAAGCCAAAACTCATGCGGCCGACATATCACGCCGGCTTTCACAGCTTCTGGGTGGCCGTCTGACTTTACTTTCTGCACCGGGAATTGTCGGCAATGAAGAGGCGAAAAAAGTGCTGCTATCCGACAGACATGTAAAAGAAGCGCTGAATCTTTTTTCCGCGATTACGATCGCATATGTTGGGATTGGAGCACTTTCGACCAATCCTGTTCTTCAGAAAGAAAGCCCGGAAATCACTCATGAACTCCGAGAAGAGCTGTTCCAGTCAGAAGCAGTGGGGGATATCGGGCTGAATTTTTTTGATATCGATGGTAAAGAAGTGAACACAAGATTCAAAGATCTTTTCATCGGCATGGCACTTAATGAGCTAAAACACGTAAAAACTGTCGTTGGAATTGCAGGCGGCAAAAGCAAAACAAAAGCCATCACCGGGGCGCTTCGAGGAGGTCATATTGATGTGCTGATCACAGATCAGTTCACGGCTGAAGACCTGGCCGGATAAAGCTGTTTGCAATGGGATGAAATGAATTTCTGCTTAAAAAATGTTTCATCCCACCAAGTTCTCCAGTTTCAAATTTCTAACTTTCAGATGTTGTTGAAATAAATCCATTTCTTCTTCATTATATTGATGAAATTTTCAATCAGGAATATTTTTTTGCCTGACCACTCAACAGTTACTTTTTATGATACATCTAAAATTCTCTTCAATTCCCGGCATGTCCCGGTTAACCTCTGTTTCCATTTTCTTTTTCATATATGGATTTCTGTTTGCCGGATGCAGCAATGATGGATATACCACCGTTAACCCGGATGAAGTTCCAGAAGGAATGGTATTTATACCCGGCGGAACCACAACCATCGGTTCGAATGACGGCTCACCGAATGAACGCCCGGTGTTTGAAACAGAGGTACAATCGGTTTTGATGGATAAAAACCTCGTTACCGTTGCCGAATTTCGTCAGTTTGTGGAAGAGACCGGCTATGTGACGGAAGCGGAAGAGTTCGGAAACGGAGTGGTATTTAATTTTGAGCGTGGCGAATGGTTTTTGATGGATGATGTAACCTGGGAATACCCTAACGGGCCGGATGGGGATCAAGCTGAAGAAAATCACCCCGTACGACAGGTCTCTTTTAATGATGCCGCCGCTTACCTTGAATGGGCCGGGAAACGGCTGCCCACCGAAATTGAATGGGAACACGCTGCACGTGGCGGTAAAAATAATCCTTCGCCTTATGCCTGGGGGGAATCGCTGATTGAACAGGGAACTTATCAGGCCAATACATGGACCGGTACCTTTCCCGTAGAAAATGTAGCTGAAGACGGATACCTGCAAACCTCGCCTGTGGGTGAATTTAATGTAACCGAACTGGGTCTGACCGATATGGGCGGTAACGTCTGGGAATGGACCAACAGCTGGTACCGGCCTTACAGTTACCGTGACCAACCCTACAATCCCTCACCTCAAAGTGAAAAAGTACTGAGGGGCGGCTCCTTTATGTGCCACGTATCTTATTGCCACGGTTACCGCGTTTCTGCCCGTAGCAACACCCCGCCAGACAACGCTATGTTCCACGTAGGCTTCCGTGGTGTAATGGATTTGAACTGATTTTTTCGGCCTGATAATCCGGATGACTGCCTTTATTGATGAGTTCAATTCAATTATGCTTAAATCTAATGCTCCACTCTATATTTTCTGCGGCGGCAGTTCACGACGGATGGGACGCGACAAGGCTCAACTTGTACTTGACGGGGAAACGTTAGAGGTGGCCTACCTGGATGTTGGAAAAAATGAGCTTCGGAATATCAATAACCCGGAAGATTTTAAGAAATCTGATATTCTATGAAAAGCTGAATATTTAACCCGGATTTATCACAGAATTTATATTATACGAAGTGAAAGTTATTGATATATTATTCTTTATGACTAAATTTTGGAATTTTCAAATGAAACAGCCTGTTTTATTCTATGACATTTCCCCCTAAGCTTCGTTGAAGCTAAAATAGCGTGGTGAGAAATCCTGGTTAAGTGGCAAAACAGGACATTACTCGACTCTTTTCGCCCTCAAATCTCTGCCATGCTGGTGTAAAGTCAGAGTATCAGCCTGCCCATCATCATTCATTCTGAAAGTTACCCGCAGATCTACCTCTCTTGAAAAAAACTCCTTTTCCGATTCAGCCAGAATTCCGACCGCCCTTTGATTGCCCGGTGTTAAATTCAGCCCATCTTCACCGAGTGTAATGACAATTGGAAAACCATCATCCAGCAGATATCTTCCAGTGTAGCGGGAGAGAACATCTGGATCCGGTTCAATCTCTGTTTGCGGCCTCTGCACATTTTCTGCCTGGAAGAAGAGGTTCAAAGCCAATCCATCTGAAACGCTCTGCTGATCTGCATCAGGCCATTCATACTCCCTCGCCACACTCTGTAAAATAAGTGCTGAAAGGTATCCGCCAACATCGGAGTTTGTTACAATGACCAGGCCTTTACCTTCATCGCCATACATGTGAAATTCGCTCACAAATCCCTGATTCCTGCCCGAATGGCTGAAATACCCGAACTCATTCTCCGGCCTGACCATAAAACCGAGCCCCATAACGCCTGTCTCAAGTGTGAGCATCTCCTGCGCTGTTTCCCTTGAGAGAATTCGATTTGAATTGCCCGCTGCTGACTGTGCCATTTCTATCATAATCTTTGCAAGATCAGAAGGCGTAGTCCATAATCCGGCCGCCGCTTTTTCAGGGTAGCGAAACCATCCGCCCTGAAGCGGATCTCCCAGAAAATAGTGTCCGCTGGCAGCTCTTTGCGCAAACTCACCGGAGAGTTCCTGTTTGAAGGTGGTGTTCTGAAGACCGAGCGGCCTGATGAGACTCTCCTCCATGATCTCATCAAACGGTTTGTCGAACTGATCTTCCAGCACAAGCTGAATCATAGAGTAGCCGGGGCCGCTATAGATAAATCCGGAACCCGGCACAGCCACAATACGCGTGGGCTGGCTGTTGGCAGGCGGACGGCCTTCCAGTATCTGAACAAGTCCGGGTATCTCTTCACTCTTATCATACCCCGGATAACCTCCGGGTGTAACCCCGGCCGAATGTGAGAGGAGGTGACGCAGAGTTACTTTTTGACCCTGGCTAAAGCGGCTTTGCGGAAGCTGCCAAGACCGGAGGTACTCGTTGACGTCGGCATCCAGATCGAATAAACCCTGGCCGGCAAAGTCCATGAGAGCTATCGCAGTCACCGGCTTGGAAATGGATGCCACCTGAAAGAGTGTAGTTTCGGTTACCGGAACATTCTCAGTTCCCATCTCTTTTACCCCGTACCCCCTGGCCCAGACGACTTCGTAATTGTCGATTACCGCAATGCTCAATCCGGGAATGGCCAACTTTTCCATCCATTCGGTAAGTGTGTAGTGGAGGGTATCTCCACCAAATACAACGGGGGGAAGTCCGTTTTCAATCCTCTCAGGATCGGAAATTCCTACATGATTTTCTGCCTCAGCTCCGGGATACTGGCTGCATGCATTAGCAGAAGCTGCCGAAAAAATAAATAGTGTGATGAGGAGAAATTTCATTCGAACAGAGCATGGTCTTTCTAATCTGTTTTTAAAATACGATTAAGCGACACTGATGTTGTGATATGTCCGATTACAGTATTCAAAAAAACGTCCTGACCCGAGTTCGATTATTGAAAAAGTCTTCCGCCGGCTGGCGGGTGACGTATTGAAAAATTTCATCAGCCGTCTGGAACCCGATGATGAAAACAATGGGCAGGAACCAGCAAAAGAATCGCACCAACAAAAAACTGCCAAATTTTAAATCTCTGTATTAAATGGGTAAT
This sequence comes from Balneolaceae bacterium, assembly GCA_007123785.1. Lineage (GTDB taxonomy): Bacteria > Bacteroidota > Rhodothermia > Balneolales > Balneolaceae > Rhodohalobacter. Next base: position 1,374 of record SLGL01000121.1, on the reverse strand, counting down.
GTCAGCCGCAACAGGACTGTCACTATCTGTGTCACATTACTAATCCCGGGGTGGGCTGGGTAAGCCTTTCAGTCCAGGAATACCATTGCACTAAGATGGTGTCTTACCCATCAGCCAGCTCCTCCAGCACAGCTGCAATCTTCTTCACTTTATCCTTGTTTGGGGATTGATCTGCCCGTATTACCAAATCATCTGCAAGCTGCATCAGCAGGCTTTGCCGGGCTGTACCGCGACGGTTTTCAGCCTCTTTAATTCCGTTGCGAATCGTGTTGATGGATCGAATCTCCATCTCCCGGTCTCTCTCGAGCTGATCGAGATAGGCGTGGACCAGCTCAAACGATGCGGGCCAGTGAAACATCGGTTGTCCCTGCGGATTGAAATAATCCATCGTCACTGTTCTCGAAGCGGCAATTTCATTTTCAGTGACAAAATCACTCGGGAGCAGTTCGAAGATATCGAGGCCGCGCGCAATTTCGGAATTAACCAGCACACCATTGTACCAGTAGATCGACCAGCTTCCGCCTACTTCAAGCTGATCGTCACTGATGGGGCCGCGGTCGTGAAACGCAATTTCAACAGGGTTGGCCGGATCGGTAAAATCAAACACATTGATGCCGCCCTGGTACCACGACTGAACCATGATGTCTCGCCCCGGGATGGGTATCAGCGAGCCGTTGTGGGCCACACAGTTTTCGGTTTCGGTCTGTGGTGCATCCATCTTAAAGTAGCTCTGGAACACCATTTTTCCATCTTCGATACTATAGATGGCGTTGGCTCCCCATTCGTATGGATCGGTGTCACGGCACTTTGCCTGTGTACCACCTCCCCACTCATCTGTAAAAATCACTGTCGTTCCGTCGTTATTGAAGGTGGCTGAGTGCCAGTAGGCAAAGTTTGAATCGGCCACGGCATCTATCCGTTTCGGCTCAAGCGGGTTGGTAATATCCAGCAGCAAGCCGTAGCCTTCACACGCACCTCCCGCGAGGCCCACTTCGGGATAGAGTGTAATATCGTGGCACTGGTTCGGCCCCAGCGCTTCCGATGCACGGCCACGGGCGGCAAGCATATCATCAATAAATTCAGGCAGCCGTTCACGCAGTTCAGTACTATCGGCCGCTGTAGGCGCTCCGCTGCCGCCCCGTTCCTCAACAATTTGTCTCAGAAAATAACTGGCCATTCCATTCGGTATCACACGTTCCTGTCCCATCATCTCACCTACAAAACGGCCTTGTTCACGGGCTCTTTCCACAACTTCTCTCTCTTCAGGAGTCAAATCGCGGGTAGGCGGGGCTTCGAGATCATCAAAAATTCGCGGTGAGTTGGCAATTTCGGCCAGCTCCGGATTGGCCAGCGGCACCTGGATCACTTCAATCC
>SLGL01000009.1 GCA_007123785.1 Balneolaceae bacterium | reverse complement strand
TCAAAAAATCACACTATTTTTCAAAGCACATCAACAGCATCATAGAGAAGTACTTTGATGACTCCCCTGCTTCCTTTGCATCCTTTTTTACCAGGGAAACCAACCTCACAAACGAACAGCTCAGGGAGCTTCAAGAAATTGTAACGAAGGAACTTAAAAATCGAAAGCAATGATTTTTTATCTGATCACATCCATCCTGTGCATGGGGCTTTTGTTGTTGTTCTATCACCATGTGCTGGAAAAGGAGAAGATGCTCCACATTAACAGAGGGTTTCTACTTTTCAGCCTCCTCTTCTCCCTGGTTATACCCATTGTGCCGGTGGGAATAGCTGACCAGGTTCCCGGCTGGATTCAGCAGCAATTTGACGTTCAAAAGTCAATTGAACAGTCCCATTCCAGTTCGGGTGCTGAGTATTTGCCTCCCGAAGTCGAATATGTTACCCCGGCAGAGGTTCAGGAGGCAAACAGATCTTCAGCATTTTCCTGGCCTATACTTTTTTTGACTGTTTATGTGATAATTTCGACTCTGCTGGCAGCCAGGCTTATACGGATCATCCACATGATTCAGCTTAAGGCCAAACGGAATCCGCGAAAACTTTATCAAGGTTGTGAACTTGTACTGCTGAATGATAAGGTGGTACCTCACACCTTCATGAATACCATTTTTGTAAACCGGCAGGAATATGAATCAGGAGGTATCTCAAATGAAGTGTTTATACATGAACAGACCCATGCCAAACAGAAACACACCCTGGACCTTCTCTTTGTGGAAGTGCTCAAAATCCTTTTCTGGTTCAACCCCATCCTGAACTACTACAAAAAAGCCATCACCCAAAACCATGAATTCCTGGCAGATGAGGCAGTTGTGCGATCCGGGGCAGAAATATCAGATTACCAAACTCTGTTGCTAAAAACTCTGATTGGCCATCCGCAATGCAGCCTCAGCCACAGCTTCAGCTATCCTGTAACCAAAAAACGCCTGATGATGATGATTCAACCTCAATCCCGTACACGAACCTTATTGAAAACTGCCTGCCTGATCCCGCTCTTTACCGCTTTTGCATATCTGTTTGGATGCGAAGCCACCACTCCCGACATACAAACCAATGATAATGAAATACATATTGCTTTTACAGATTCTGAGTTGATTGTGGTAAATGGCGAAACGATGGCTGTGCCAGAGTTTGAAGAAATGCTTAATACACTCCCCGAAGACCGCGATTACCAGTTTGTGATTGAAGAACACTCCGATATGCTCACCGGTCCGGTTATGAGTGTAAATCGCATCATTCACACCTATCAGCTTGAGGATGGTTATGAACCCAACTACATTGCAGTCATTGAAATTGATGATGCTGGTAATATCCGTCTGGATGGTAAGGAAGTGCTGAAGGATGATTTGGAAAGGGCGCTAATTGAGATCATAGCTGATCATCAACCCATCATTAACTTTAGGGTACATCAGGATTCGGACTTTCAACTGATATTAGATGTACAAACCCTTCTTCGAAAAAGCGGAGCTTTACGGATTAATTATTCTACTGTGAGATATCATTCACAAGAGTCGAATTTAAAAGGCCATCTTGATGAAACTGTGAAAAAGCTCAACAAACGTGTTCAGGCATATTTTGAACTTAAAAATGGAGATATCACCCAAGGAGAGCTTCAAGAAGAGTATGAAAAAGTGATGGAGATTCATAATGAAGTTACCAAAGCCCAAATCGAACTCTACAGAGACAGCCTGATGACACCGCCCGCCCCCCCTGTTCCGCCGGCACCCGAATCCCAAATTGAATCAAATAGGGAATCCACTTCATATGAATCTGACTCAGAAAACAATTCATACACACTAACCGGATCTCTCTACCAACTTAAAATATTGATGAATCACCAGGGGATGCTGCTGATCAATGAAGAACCTTCCCGGATGGAAGACGTGCGATCTGTTGTGAAAGAATTCATCGACAATCATAGCCGGGACGAAACCACTGTTGTTCTAATAAAAACAGACCGGTACACACCTTATGACGAATACCTCCAACTTATGGATGAAATAAATACAGGGTATCAGGCTGTCTGGGAAGATGCAGCCCGCAACAAATTTAATGCCCCCTTCTCAACATTAACCAATGAACAACAAACTGAAATTCGTACAGCTTATTCCAAAAATATCCATGTTTCATCAAGTCCGGAATCTACCTGAACGCACGTAAGTCATTAAGAATACCCATTGAATATTATGGATTGAAGTTAAATCAAGAAAGAGCTATTAAGAAGTTATCTCAATTTTCAAACCATTTCCTTATCTAATGATATTATGATCTCACACCGCCCAAGGCTTTGAGGAATGTTTTCATATCATAATAAATCCAAATGCTTCAAAGAACAGGTCCCCGGCTGCTGATTCAAGATCAGGTTAATAAGCCTCAACTGATTGTTAACTTATTGAAATTCGAAAAGTTTTCTTTTAACTATTCTTATTGAGATTTTTTTATTAAAATTTTGAGGCCACTACTCAAATAAGAATCATATCGTTCTTGGTTATTTTTTTGAATCCGGGTTGATGGTTTTACCGTAAGTTAGATCAAAAGAAAATCATCGAACAGAAAAGAATATAGGTAATTCCGGATATCTCATTTATACAGGGACACCAGGAGTCCTTCTGTATTGATGAATACAGGATTTGCCTTAGCACTGATACTCATATTATGTTTATGGCGTTGACGAAGAATTAAAGACAACTTTGCAACAGGTTTTTTATGTTTATGTCTTTAACGAAGTGACAAGTGCTTGAAAATGGCTCGTATTTGCGCTTAAATATTATCCAAACAGACGATATGGCGGACAAGGTTTTTCGGCTCGTACTGAATTCGACTTACGAGGAGTCGGAAAAAGTGCCTGATTTCACATCAGATATTCAAAAAAAGAGCAATCTTACAGATGAAACAACCGGCAATCTGATGCTACTGCTCAGTGAGGCCGTTACCAACGCCATTGTGCACGGCAATAAACTGGACGCTTCAAAACAGGTGATTGCAGAGGTGCAAATCGAGCCAGATAAGGTGATTTCTACCGTGAAAGATAACGGTGAAGGCTTTGACCCGGCCGTCACAAAAGATCCTCTTGCCGAAGAAAACCTTTTAAAGGAAGGGGGGAGAGGTGTTTTTCTGATCCACGAGTTAGCCGATTCAGTAGAGTACCTTGAGAATGGCACAAAAATCAGGTTTGTTATTAAACGCGAGGGCTGAGTACTTCGGTCAGTTCAGTAAATTACCCAGCTCACCGCTTAATTGAAGCAACTCAGTTTCGGCTACTTTGGCTTCATAAAGGGCATTAATCAGCCGGTTTTCGGCTTCCAGGAGAGTTCGTTGTGCTCCACGGAATTCAAGAGAACTGATGGTTCCGATTCTGAATCGTTCCAGAGCAATATCCAGGGTCTGCTCGGCATTTTGAAAATTATCCTGTTCCAGATCAACCAGTTCAAGTGTGTTTTCGTAAGATCTGAAAAGAGCAGAAAATTGGGATTCCAATTGAAGCTTTCTCATTTCGAAGGAGAGCTCAGCATTTTTTTCATTTATCCGGGCATTTTCCATACGCCGGTTTTGGTTAAAACCATCGAAAATATTTACTCTTGCCGTGATGCCAATGGAAAAACCGGTTGTTTCATTAAATCGTATGAATCCGCCATCATTCTGGCTGCGATTAAAACTATACCCCGAGTTTAATGATATTTCAGGAAAGCGTTCACCCCGGAGTTCACGAATTTCCAGTCGTGACAGGTCTTTTTCCATCCGTGCTATGGTCAATTCGGTATTTTCCACCAGCAGCTTTTGGTAGAGATCTTCTCTAATAAGGTTTCTGTTAATGTCAATCTCTTCGGTTACTTCAAACTCTTCTTCAGGAGAGCGGGATAAAAGTTCATTTAAGATGATTTTAGCCTCTGTTAGCATGTACTGTTCACGCAAGAGGGCTGCACGATCGGCATTCAGGTCAGACTTTGCCTGCAGAAGCTGGTATTGAGATCCGGAGCCCAAATCCACTTTCGTCTCTTCAATTTCGATGCGTTCCTGGGAAACATCAAGATTATCTTGCAGGATTATCAACTGTTCATGAATCCGGATGACATTGAAATAGGCCAGCGATATTCTTGCTACGAGTGATTCCATATCGAGGCGAAGTTCACGGTCACTAACCTCACGGAGAGTTCCGAGGCGATCATAGGATGTGAACATTCTGAAGCCATCGAAGAGGGTCCAGTCAAGGCTAAGAGCGGCATTGGTAGTACTGCTGCGGGCACCTGTGGTCGTTTGCCTTTCACCTCCGGCTTCAAATTCGCTGTCTTCCACACGTTCAGTGTGAGAGGATGTCAAATCGAGTACCGGTAAAAACCCGGCATTACCGATGGAGTAATTATTATCGGCCTGTTCAAACAGATTTCGAGATATCTGCACACCGTAATTGTTTTCCAGGCCGATGCTGATAGCATCTTCGAGTGTGAGCAGATCCTGTGCTTTTGAAGACGTAACCAGGGATAAAGATATTATGAGAATAGCATAGAGACTGGTAACAGATTTTTTTTTCATTATACGGAAGCCGCTTCAAGTTCTTTATCAGCTTTTATAGCACGTTCAACCAGTTCTTTTTTGGCAACTTTGTCGGAAGCGAGGTAACTGTAAATAGCAGGGATTACATAGAGTGTAAAAATGCTGCCGATCAGCAGCCCGCCGATTACGGCGATACCCATTGAAGTACGGCTTTCTGCGCCAGCCCCCAGGGCAAGTGCAATCGGCAGAATACCAAGAATGGTGGAAATCGAAGTCATCAGGATTGGCCGAAAACGAACAGCAGCTGCATCCATGATGGAATCCATCACGTTCATTCCCTGTTCCTGACGCTGATTGGCAAATTCTACAATTAAAATTCCGTTTTTGGCAATAAGGCCAATTAACATAATGGCTCCAATCTGGCTGAAAATGTTCAGTGTCTGATCGAAGTACCAAAGCGAAAGAAGGGTGCCGAAAATGGCAAGTGGTACCGTGAAAAGGATGATAAACGGATCGCGGAAACTTTCAAACTGCGCAGCCAAAACCAGGTAAATCAGGACGATGGCCAGGATGAAGATGAACATCAG
>SLGL01000093.1 GCA_007123785.1 Balneolaceae bacterium | reverse complement strand
ATGGACTTAATCACAAGCCTCGATAAAATAAGTTATCGAGGCTTTTTTTATGCTTTCTCATTTTACAGAATGCTCTCTCCACAGTCCTGAACCCAACCCAACTTTTTCCTAAACTTTCAATCAATACTACCGTAATAAAATGAACCATCTTTTAACTATTGGAGAACTTGAACCGACGATCATTCAGGCAATACTGGACCTGAGCCTTGATTTGGAAGAATCGGGAGAACCGATTCTGAAACAAAAAAATGTCGGGTTTGTTTTTGAAAAACCCTCTCTTCGAACCAAAATAGGTACCGAAGTGGCTATAAACCAGCTTGGCGGGGATGTGGTTCAGATAGAGGCGGATCTGCTGCTGGCTAATGGAAAAGCTGTTCCATTTACCTGCCGGGAATCGCTTTATGACGCTATGATGAATGTTTCTCAGTGGTGTGACGCTGTTTTTGCGCGGGTCTATTCTCACACCACGCTTGAAAAAATGAAACAATACGGCACCATTCCCATTGTCAATGCACTTTGCAATCTGCACCACCCGATGCAGGCACTGGCTGATATGTTAACCATACAGCAGGAGTGTGGTAAAGACCAGCCGCTCAATATCTCTTTTGTAGGTGATGCAAACAATGTTGCTTTTTCACTTACTGAAATCGGGTTGATGATGGGGCACACCGTTATTTTTTCCGGACCGAAACTGTATTCCTGGAGTGATGAGAAAGAGAGTTATTTTGGTCAGCTTGCTTTGAAATACGGTGGTAAATTTATCAGAACAACCGATCCAGCCGAGGGGGTTTACAATGCTGATGTAGTTTATACCGACACATTCGTCTCAATGGGTGAAGAACACCTGTTTGAAGAAAAAATCAGGCATTTTCAGCCCTACCAGGTGAATGAGAAGCTCTTTTCAAAAGCAAAATCCACAGCAGGATTTATGCACTGCCTGCCTGCCCACCGGGGTTATGAAGTGACAGACGGAGTAATAGACCATAAGAATTCCTGGGTCTATCAGCAGGCCAAAAACCGGAAAGTTGTTTCAAAAGGTGTGTTTGCACTTTTGCTGGATGAAAAACTCAAGAAGAATAAATTGAATGGATTGAAAAATCAATCAATAAAAACGAAACTTACTGCAGGCAATTAAAATCTGCAATTGAACAAATTAACATAAACTCAACATTTATAACTGAACTGAACCATGGAACAGAATACCAATTATAAAAAAGTAGCCTCTCACGAAGCTGAAAAGGGAACCTTCAGCACCTGCCTGTTACTTTATTCCGGCGGACTCGACACCAGTGTTATGCTGAAATGGATTGCCGAGGAGTACGACTGCGAAGTGATTGCCCTTACGATCAATATTGGCCAGACTGCTGATGATCTCGATGCGATCAAGAAAAAAGCCCTGAAACTGGGTGCTAAAGATGCCATTGTTTACGATGCGAAAGATGAATTTGCCGAACTCTGTATGGAGGCCGTGAAAGCCAATGCTGATTACCAGGGTGGGTATGCGCTTGGTTGTCCGCTGGGGCGGGTGATGATTTCACAGCTGGCTGTTCAGTTTGCCTCGGAGTTTGGTTGTGAAGTGATCGCACACGGTTGCACAGGCAAAGGCAATGATCAGGTTCGGTTCGAAAGTTATATTACCACACTCAACCCAAAACTGAAAATTATCGCTCCGGTCCGGGAGTGGGGGATGGGAAGGGAAGAAGAGATTGCCTACGCTATTAAAAATGGAATCCCCGTGGAACAGACCAAGAAGAGCCCATACTCCTATGATGAAAACATGTGGGCCAACACGGGTGAAGGCGGTGAGATCGAAAATCCGAATCTTATTCCCCCGCTTGAAAATATCCTGAAATGGTGCAACACTCCACAGCAGGCTCCCGATAAAGAAGAGCTGGTGAAAATCGGTTTTGAAAAAGGTGTGCCGGTTTCAGTCAACGGAATTGAGTATGAAAAAAAAGATCTTGTGATGATGCTGAATGAGATCGGTGGTAAGCACGGGGTTGGGTATTTCCACCTGATTGAAGACAGGGTAGTGGGGCTGAAAGTGCGAGGAGTTTATGAAAATCCTGCTGCTCATATTCTCATTCAGGCTCACAAAAACCTGGAACAACTGGTATCAACCCGGGAAGAAAATGAGCTTAAAACTCTGATGGATCAGAAGTGGGCATACCTGTTATATGGTGCAAAGTATTACGAGCCGGTGATGGACAATATCCGGGCATATATCAACGAACAGAATACAAAAGTGACAGGAGAAGTAACCGTACGACTTTATAAAGGAAACTGTGAGGTTGTTTCGCTCAATTCACCATATTCTCTGTTTGATGAAAACCTTGCAACATTTAATAAATCAGCCGCATTTAACCAAAATGCTTCTGCCGGATTTATCGAACTGTGGAATCTGCCGCAGAAAACAGCATACCAGCTGAAGCAAACTGTAAAAAAGGAAGTTGTTTGATAATGGTTAGAGGCAGATGGCAAAAGTGAAAAGGCAGTTCTATACATTTGCTGACTGCCTTATTTTTCCACTATTTTTGAGTGAATATTAATACATGAATCCGTAATCCCAAATAATGAGCAAGCTCTGGCAAAAAAGCACCACCGATACAAAATCAGAAACAGCCCAAAAAGTGGAGGCGTTCACGGTTGGTAACGATTACTTGCTCGACCAGGATCTGGTGCCGTTCGATCTGGCCGCATCAGCAGTTCATGCGGAAGCTTTGAAAGAGGCCGGTGTTTTGTCGGATGAGGAATTCAACAAGTTGAATGAGGGACTTGAAGAGATTTTAGAACTGTGGGAAAGTGGCCGGTTTGAAATCCGGATGGAAGATGAGGATATGCACACAGCGATCGAAAATTTTCTTTCGGAAAAACTGGGGGATCTTGGAAAAAAAATTCATACAGCACGATCCCGAAACGATCAGGTTCTAACAGCAATGCGCCTTTACGAGAGAGAGAGGCTTGAAATGGTGTTGGCTGAAATGAAAACCGTTGCAATTGCATTGCTTGATTTCGCTGAGATTCATGCAGGCCTTCCTATGCCCGGTTATACGCACACACGCAAGGCGATGCTCAGCAGTGTTGCACTCTGGGCCGGTAGTTTTGCAGAGCTTTTGACCGTACAGCGTGAATCGGCAATCGGTATCATGTCGCTTATAAACCGGTCTCCACTCGGTTCGGCAGCGGGTTTTGGAACCACATTTCCCATCAACCGTGAGATGGAAGCCGATAAACTCGGATTTAATTCACCGCTTATCTGCTCAACTTCCGCACAGCTTTCCCGCGGATGGACAGAGTTACAGGTTGTTCAGTATCTTGCAAGTGTCACGTCGGTTTTGAACCGTTTTGCCACTGATGTGATTCAGTTTAGCAGCGAAGGTTACGGATTTTTTGATCTTGACCGGGTGGTTTGCACAGGTTCATCCATTATGCCGCAAAAGAAAAATCCGGACCTGGCTGAGCTGATCCGGGGCAGGCATGCTGTGGTTGTGGGTCAGTCAGCTACATTGCAAACCCTTCTTTCTAATCTCACCAGTGGTTATCACCGGGATTTACAGCTTACCAAGGAGCCGGTAATTAAAGCGTTTCACCATACATTGGAAACTCTTGAGGCTGTCAGGATACTTGTTACTTCCATAAAGCCTGTTCAGTCAGCCCTTGTAAAAGCCTGCACTCCGGAAATTTTCGCTGCTGAAGCTGCGTATGATCTTGTGAAACAAGAGGGAATTTCATTCAGAGAAGCCTATCGAAAAATTGCTGAAAATCCTGATTCTGCCACTCAGCTTACATGGCAGGAAGTAATGGAACAATTTACCCACCTTGGTTCACCCGGAAATGCCGGTATATCTGAAATCAGAAAAATGTTGAGATAAATATTATCACCACTACCCGAGACATTCAAAGAATTTTCAAGACTTTTTCAGTTTTTTTTGCAATTGCTTTCATTCTGCAAAGCCCCTCAGCTACCGATGTACAGCAGCTTGCCAAAGAAGTTGAAGCATACCTTGCCGAACGCGATGGAACCTATGCTGTCTGGTTTCAGCATCTTGAAGACCCGGATTTTCATTTTTCTATCAACGAAGATACGCTCTTTCATGCGGCCAGCACCATGAAAACACCGGTAATGATTGAACTTTTCAGAAGGGCAGAACTGGGCGAGTTCGATCTGGAGGATTCCATCAAAGTTGAAAACCGGTTTTATAGCATAGTGGATGGGTCAGAATTTCAGCTTAATCTCAATCCCGATGGAAACGATCCATTCGAGAGGATGGAAGGTGAAACCGCAACTCTTTGGGACCTTAATCATGCCATGATCACCTACAGCAGCAACATTGCCACGAACCTCATCATACAGCTAACAGGGGCCGAAGAAATTACCCAAACCATGAGAAATCTCGGCGCAGATAAGATTGAAGTGCGACGCGGACTGTTTGATATGAAGGCTTTTGAAGCGGGTATTAACAACGAAACAACCGCCGGGGATCTGGGTATTATTTTTGAGAAAATTGCCGGTGGAACTGCCGTAAGTCCGCGAATGGATGACAAAATGATTGAAGTTCTGAAAGACCAGTTTTATCGTGATGTAATTCCCGCAGGATTACCAAGTGAAGCTGTTGTGGCAAATAAAACGGGTTCTATCAGCGGTGTGGTGCACGATTCGGGTATTGTATGGCTCCCCGATGGCCAGAGGTACGTGCTTATTTTTCTTTCAAAAAACCTTTCGGAAAATCGCCTCGGAACCGAAGCAGGTTCCCAGGTTTCACACATAATTTATGAGATTCTTTCTAAGAGAGATGGTGAAGGCGAATAAACAGTTCTAAACTACTGTCATAAAATTTTTTCCGCCACAATTACACGCAATTCCTATATTAGCCGAAATCAAAATTAACCAACATTTCTGCTTTGACCTGGCTCCTCTTCGGTATTCTGATTTATGTTTTGATTCAGCTTGGAATCGGCTGGTGGGTTTCCCGCTACATCAAAACCGAAGTGGATTACCTCCTTGCAGGGCGGCAGCTTGGTTATACGTTGGGCACATTCACCATTTTTGCCACCTGGTTCGGCTCAGAAAGTGTTATCGGGGCATCCGGTGCAATTTACGACGGCGGGCTTGCAGGCGGCACTGCCGATCCATT
>SLGL01000259.1 GCA_007123785.1 Balneolaceae bacterium | reverse complement strand
GTTCTGCATAAAGAGGCTGCATATAGGTTCCGAATCCTTCGTGAAGCCAGAAGTCTCGCCAGTCCCATGCAGTTACCAGGTTTCCCCACCATTCGTGAGCCAGTTCGTGTTGATGAAGGTCATCATAGCCCGCATTCTGGCCGAACATGTTGTCATTCTGAAAGTTGGCGCCATAAGCTATAATCGACTGATGCTCCATTCCGAGATAGGGGGCATGAGCTACACCATATTTGTCAGCCCTGAAAGGGTAGGGGCCGGCAATTTTTTCCATAAATTCCAGCTGTTCGGCAAACTGCGGGAATAGCTTTTTCCCTTTTTCAAAGTACTCGGGTAGTACCCAGAAAATAATGTCCGTTTCCGTGCCGTCGATGCTGGTGTAAGTATCCTCAATCACTTCATACGGTGCGGCATTCAGGGTGACATTGTAATTGCTGATGGGTGTTGAGACAAACCAGTGCCAGGTTTTCCATCCATCTTCAGAAACGGATTCTCCCCGAAGATGCCCGTTCGATGCCACGACAAGATCATCGGGCATGGTGAGGTTGATGGCCACGGAGTCAGCGCGGTCTGAGGGATGATCTTTGTTGGGCCACCAGGTCCATGCGCCAATGGTTTGAACCGCCACACCTATCCAGGGATCACCTGTTGGGGTCTGTTCCCAAACCATACCACCGTCCCAGGGAGGTCGGGGAGCTATTCTCGGTACTCCGTCATATTCAACGCGTACGGTTCTTTTTGTGCCGGGCTGAAGAGTCTGAGGGAAATAGACGTAAAAGGTTCGGTCGGTTTCACTGCGGGTGTATTTCAGTGTTGGGGTACTGCCTCCATTGGTTGCAGGAAGCTCTTTAACGGCGCTGATGTTCAGGCGGGGATCCAGTGCAAGAGCAATTTTATTGGTGGGCTGAACAGCCTTAAAATAGATATCTACTCTTCCGGAAACAGAACTGTCGGACGGATTTACTTTAAGATCCAGGTCATAAAAATGGACATTAAAAGAGGATAATTCCGGGGTAAGGTCCCCGCCGGATTCGTAGATAAGTGAATCCTGTGCGGCGGCAGGGGTGAGGGTTATCAGTAAAATCAGGATGAATGAGGGTAAAAATTTAGTCATCAAGTGCGCATTTTGTTTGAACAGATGGAGTGAAGATAGGAAAAATCCGAAACCTATAAATTTGGAGTCATGCAGGAAAAATAAGTTCCTTGTCAGGTTTTCTTAAAGAGGGATTATACAAGTATTTTGAGGTATCGGGGTTGCTGCTTTAGATAGTCCGGATTTCGTTTCACAGCTGCCCCGAATCGCTTCGGTGCTCAAAGTAAATTTGATTTCTAAATTTGAAAATAGTTTATATTTTCAAATCCAATCACTATAAGCCTCGCATTAACCCACGCTCGGTAAATCGCCACTCTTCGATGGGTTCATTGATTTGCCTTTCACTCCAGGTGATTTCGGTTTTGCGGTCTTCACGGAGGTCGTACATGATCATTTTACGGGGGCTCCAGAGCCTGTCGGTAATCTGCTCAAAATCTTCTGCCTCGAGCCGTTTGATCATACTGTCTGAGTCATCAAAATAGCGGATAGTCTTGAGGGCAAAAGTCTCTTTAGTGACCTCAAATTCGAGGTATGCGTACTGATCTGAATCAGGTTTTGATGCACGAATGGTGTAGCTGGACTCATTGGTTTCGAACCATTCAAACTCATAGTCATCGGGATTCTGATCGCCCAGATCTTCATAGGTGAAATCGCTGCCCATAAAGCGGTCGCCCCGTTCAGCAGAACTAATTGTCTGGATGCGGCCGACAGATGGAAGGTAGAGTCGCTGGGACTGGCTGCCATCTTCATTCAGGGAAAGAAATGCCGTTCCGCGTACATTTCCCGGATCGGAAAAGATGATGAGGTTTTTGGTATCATCGCCTGAATGCTGAACCCATGACTGAAGCGTGCGGCTCCGTGTGCGTCCCCGGGTATCGGTGATAACCATTGTCATGACAGCCGTTTCCGTCTCGATGGAATTTCGTCGGTCATCCACTTCTTCAAAAATGGCTCTTGCCTCTCCCTCATCGGTGATGCGCTCCTGTGCGTTCAGGGAAAATGTGAAAAAAAGCAGATAAGCAGATATAAAAAACAGATTTCTCTTCTTCATAGAAATTTTTTTGATGGTTCTGATGAGAACGAAGCAGAGGGGTGAAACGTTCGCCTGGATCAATGTGAAGATCTCACTTTAAAAAAGCATGGTTAACTTCGGGCATCAGTTTTCCATTATCAATGTTCATCTCCTTCCTAAAAACCTGCGTAAAGGATCGAAAATACGATCTAAACGTTTCAGAAAAGAGACTGTACGTGTAAACCGCGGATGTTGAGTGGGGGAGGCCATGATCAGACGAGCGAGTACGGCAGCCTGGTCGTCAAGGGCTTTTCGAAGAATATTTTGTTCGGTTTGATTTGCCGCCCGTGTTAAAGCGATCGCGAACGACCATGCATGCTCCCGTGCTTTTGGAATACTGAAGTTGGTGATGTCGTCACTGATATATCCGGTTTTACGATCCAGTCTCTTCAGAATGGGGGCATATTTCTGCGAAACATCTATTTTAAGGGCATTGGTGGAGTCTTCTAAAATATTGTTAATCATGCAGTGGTCAGCGTATTTGTCCGCTCGTTCCGGATCGATTTTTACATCATACAGAGCTACAGCCAGGTCGTGATTGATGTGAGCATTGATACCAAGCAGCAGGTGCTGGGTGATCAGTGCTTCTTTTTTCCGGGCAGTATCAAAGGAAATGTGCCAGGATTTAGGAACAGGGTTTCCGTTTGATGTTTCATCAATCAGAACCGCTTCTCGATAGAGGTTGCCGAAGCGGACCAGGTAGGCTTGTGTCCAGTTTTTGTCATGAAACGTGTCGTCTGAAAAGTGGCTGCTGATCGATTTTGTTATCAGCAGATAAGCCGTGGCGAATACCCCGCGAAGATCGTCATGTTCAAGACAAATCCGTTCAAACTGTTCCAGTTTGGTGATCACATCGTCAACAGACCGAAATTCCTCCTGGAAGATATTTGCGGTTTCGGCTGCCATCGGGTTTATCTCTTCATTTTGGCGCCTTCGCGCGACCAGTTTACTTTTTTCCAGAGCAGCCATACGCCAATCAGTACAAATGGCACGCTGAGGAGCTGTCCCATATCCAGGGTAGCTCCAATCAAAAAGTCGGCCTGGGTTTCTTTGGTGAACTCAATGAGAAATCGCCCGGTAAAAAGTATGACCAGAAAGGTGCCGAAAAGTGAGCCTTCTGGAGGTTTGCTGTTGTATTTATAGTAGATCCAGCCGAGTACGGCAAGCACAAGAATACAAAGTACAGCTTCGTATAGCATGGATGGGTGGCGGGGCATCATGTCTACATTGGCAAAAACAATGGCCCAGGATACATCAGTGGGCATTCCCAGTATTTCGGAGTTAAAAAAGTTTCCAAACCGGATAAACATCCCACCGATGGCCACGCCGGGGACCACGCGATCGGCCACCCACATAAAGGTGGTTTTGGGTGTTCTTTTGGCGTAAAGGTACATCGCGATGATAATTCCGATAGCGGCACCATGGCTTGCCAGCCCGCCGGTCCAGACCTGGGGAATGAGATGAATGTTTCGGAGATAAAATTCCGCTTCGTAGAAAAATACATGCCCCAGCCGGGCTCCGATAATCGTGGCAACAAGTACATAAATCAGCAAACGGTCGAGTTCTTCCTGCGACCGGCCGGCATCTTTAAACTCCTTGAACCCGATCAGGTATCCGAAAATAAATGCAGAAGCAAACATAAGTCCGTACCAGCGGGGTTCTACCGGGCCGATTGAAGAAATTGAAGGAGAATCTATAAAAAGAAACGGAAGCTGTCCGATAATAATGGAACCGAGAATTACTCCCCAAAATTGCCATGCGGGAGGTTCAGCAGCATTTTTGGATTTTGGGTCAGGTTTAATTTTTTGATATCCGAAGTAGATGAGTACCGCTGCAAGCAGCAATCCCCAAATGGAAACCGGAAATGGCAGGTAGAATTCCGGTATTGAAAACATTACAGGGTCTGTTTCCCAGATAAAATAATTACTTGAATCCATGAAATGATTTGAGAAGGTTCTGATGAGCAGGGAAAATACGAAAGGAGAGAAGTAAAAACAGAGAAATGAACTGCCGAAATCTGATAGTTATCCATTTAAGAAACTGGATGGTTTATAATCCCGGTTTACTTTTCATAAAACATACATTTTTCAACCTGATTGTTGGTTAGAGGGCCGGTCAGAATGTTTATTTGTCAGAATCACCCTTACCTGAGCTGCTCTTGCCAGAGTTTGACCCTCCATTATTATTTTTAACAATGTAAGTATGCTCTGGCATACCATACGTTAATTTGGTTTTCTTAATGGGTGTTGGGGCTACAGGTTCGTCATCTGGAGGAGGAGGTGTGGCTGAAGCAGCTTTTGCTGCGCCTCCCTGGGGAGATGATGGAGCAGGAGTGAACAAATATTTTGCGAGGAAGTAGAGACCACCGGCTGTGAGAGCGATAATGGCAAGGATAAACCACCAGGCACCTCCTGTTTCGGTTTCAGCTTCAGCTTCATATTCATCATACTCCGGGTCAGGTAACGGTTCCTCGGGTACATCATCAGGAACGAGTTCTTCATCATCGGGTTCATCCGCTGCTACAGGGGGTTCTTCTTCCCGGAGTGGAACTTCAGGTTCTTCATCATCATCCGGGTCTGCAGGCTCCTCGGTGACAGTAAGATCTTCGGGGTCTGTTTCCGGTTCAATATCTTTAATTCCCTGGAGTTCAGGCTGCATTCGGGCTGCATCATCCGGTTCCGGAACGTCTCTCTCATCAATGTGTTCATCAACTTCGTCACGAGGCTCTTCCTCACGAATAATTACTTCCCCAACATCTTGTTCGGCTTGTTCTATAGTCTCCTGCATTCGCTGCTGGAGGTCTTCAATTCGTGCCTGGAGCTCTTCAACAAGCCCGGTATAATACTCTTCCTGGGTTTGTTTAGTTTCCTCTGCTTCGGCAAGTTGTTGTTCAACGGCTCTGAGCTCTGCCGTTAAGGTTTCCATTTGAGTTTCATTATACTCCGAGCGCTCTCTTTCCTGGGCAATCGTATGC
>SLGL01000054.1 GCA_007123785.1 Balneolaceae bacterium | reverse complement strand
TTCCGTTTTAGCCCCTACATCAATCCCGCGGGTTGGTTCATCGAAAATGAATATTCTTGCATCCGAACAGAGCCATTTACTGAGCACTACTTTTTGTTGGTTTCCTCCGCTAAGGTTCACACAAAGCTTGTTTCTTGTAGGGGTTTTGATATTCAATTTGTCGATATATTCATCAACCACTGTATTTTCTTTTTTAAAGTTGATAACCCCTCTCCGGAGAAATTTCCTGATGTTTGGCATAGAAATGTTCTGTTTAACCGGTAAATCCAGTATAAGACCCTCATGTTTTCGGTCTTCCGTCACCAGCCCGATTCCGGCATTTATCGCATCCCGGGGTGATTTTAGTTCCAGTTTTTTACCGTTAATTAAAATGGTACCGCTTTTTATGGTTTCCGCTCCAAAAAGAGTTTTGGCAAGTCTGGTACGTCCGGCTCCCATCAGGCCGGCGATACCCAGTACTTCTCCTGTTCTTAATTCGAAGGAGATATCTTTCAGTCGCTGTTCCACATTCAGGTTTTCAACTTTCAGCACCACATCACCGACTTTTGCTTTTTGTTTGGGGATCTGATCATCCAGCGATCGGTTCACCATCATTCTAACCATATCGTCACGTGTTATTTCTGATACAGGCTTCGTACCAATGTATTGGCCGTCGCGAAGAACAGTCACTCTGTCTCCGATTTCGAAAATTTCCTGGAGACGATGAGAAATATAAATAATGGCCACACCTTGTTTTTTCAAGTCAAGGATGGTCTGAAAAAGCGATTCAATTTCGTTGTTGGAGAGTGAAGCCGTGGGTTCATCCATGATTAATATCCGGGCATCCAGGGAAAGGGCCTTGGCCACCTCAACCATCTGTTGCATGGCTACACCCAGGGACTCCACTTTCTGTTTTGCACTGATGTTTACGTTGAGGCCGTCGAGAATCGCCTGCGCATCCCTGTAAAGCCTGTGCCAGTTGATAACTCCCGGAACGATGACCGGTTCACGCCCCATAAAAATATTTTCTGCAACCGACATGTATGGGTTCAGGTTAAACTCCTGATAGATGATACCGATGCCCAGCCCCTGTGCATTTGCCGGGGTGCCGATCTCTGTTTTCTTTCCGTTTATAAAAATATCCCCGCTGTCTTTAGAGTAAGCTCCGCTCAGAATTTTCATCAGGGTGGATTTGCCTGCGCCGTTTTCTCCGAGGAGAACATGAACTTCTCCTGGTTTCAGATCGAAATCTACATCATCCAGAGCCAGGACCCCCGGAAACTGCTTCCGGATTTTTTTCATCTCCAAAATATAATCTGAATCGGGCATAGCTCTTTAGTGATTTAATAAAAGGCAGTATCGATTGTTAGCCTTGAAGCAATTGACTTGCAGGCCGCCTGCGTATTGATGGAAACGTTTTCATGAAACTATAATTAACTCATTCACCATTGTCAAGCCTGTTCGTTTAAGTTATTACATCTTTCACCGTAACAGGTCAAATAAACAGATTCTAAGAAATAATTTTTTTTACGGAAAAGATGAAGTGTTCTCGTGTTTATTCCGTGATCAAATAATTTTCACAGCCCGGCGGAGCACTTACAGGGTTACATCTCGCGGGGCCTTCTGTACCTGGTAACGTGACAATATAACCTGTACCAAACGGACTGGGTTCCGGGTAATCGGTACTGATATACTGAGCACCGCTGTTAAGGGCGTTTTCACGGCGGGTGGTATCGCCCGATATGGCTTCCTGCGCGGGAATGTCGGACCGTGTACGAATCAGGTAACCTGCCCGAACCCGTTCATGAATCAATTCATATCCGTCAAGAGCGTTATTCATTTTGATAAACCCTGCCGAAGGCTCGCCCGGTTCCGAGCTGGTAAACATCACCCTGTTTTCGAGAATTTCAGAACGCGAGAGATAGGCATCCCTGTGAGAGCCTTCATTATCGAGCATAAATAGAATGCGCCCGCGGCTTTCGGCAAGCGCAGGCCATCCATCTGTGAGAATAGCTTCTTCAAGGGTCGTGTGATTACCACGAACTTCATCGGGAGTGATCACATGATTCGGATCAAAAACACTCCATATTTCATCATCAATGTCAAAAATATTCGATTCATCCACACGAACAGCTTCCTGAAAAGAAAAATCACCGCGATTGTCGGGTGTGCCGTCTTTCACTTCGATTAAAATTGCGAGAGGAAGGTGATCAGGATTGTTTAATGACCATTGTCTGACTTCCAGCAGACAGCTTTGCAGGGTCAGACAGGTAGACCGGTAATCAGTATCTTGCACATGCAAGACTTTGTAGCCGGGCTGGTACATTTCATATGGACGAATAAATTGCTGGTCATCACTCTTAATCGCACCCAGTGGTTCGGCAAAAAGGCCTCCATCAGGATCGGCAAAAATATCCAGCTCGATCTGCCTGATCTGAAGTTTTGAAAACTGCTCGATCAATGGCCTGTGTTCATACAAAATACCAATTGCTCTTCCCGGTGATTCTGCATTCATCAGCTTTGCAAGTTTTTCAGTGGGGGCCAGTTTATAGCTGTTATGCGTACCCAGTACCTGGATATGGTTGAGCCGGATGCAGTCATCAACGTTCTCTTCCGTAATTTCCTCACAGTCGTTTGTGGCTTTCTCAGATGAAGTAGTGTGAATATTCAGCCACAGCATGAAAAACGAAATGCAAAAACTAATCAGCAAATCTCTTTTTTTTATGAGTATAAACATGTGGAATTTATTTTAAGGTTTTAAAGAATCGTCAGGCCGGTCGAAACAGTCCGGGTTTATCAGGTTAAAGACTACTGAAAAAAAAATTACAATAAAAAGGTTGACATATTTTTGAAGGTATACCATAATTATCCGATTGTTAATTGATGATGAAATGGAGTAAAACCCGTAAGATACACCCGGTATCCATCGGGCTGGATACCACCGTTGTGAACGGTGTATTGTTCATTCGGCTGGGGCGGCCTTGTATGCTCCTTCAGGCCGGGGCCAAATTGGATGATATCGTTTCCAACCTGATATGACCCGTATCCATCCTTTAAAAAAAAGGCATCGGGATCATTTTCCCCCGGAATAACTCCAGTTAGTTCACCGCCTTTTCTGAAGCACAATTCTACAGTTACAGGTACATTCTCTGTTTGATCCACAAGAAATTCCAGCTCAAAAGCTCCGTTTTCATCAATCTCTTTAATGACAACTTGCAATCGCAATACCTTGTAATCTTTCGGCCGTTTTTCAAAATCCATCATACTGAAGAACCGTCCGTCGGGTGAAAGCTTGTACTTGCCGTCACGGTTTCTGTATCGGCCAGGCAGCGGCTGGTGATAGGGAACATTACGTTCCTGTTTCAGGTGGAATGAATCATCAACGACTGTTAAACCATTACTTCTGAAATATCCTGTGGAAAAAAAAGCTGGTGACATCCGAACCGATTCAAGTATGGCATCGCCTTTTCGTAAATTGAAGAATGTGGGATTGGTTGAAAGTCCCGACCATACACCGTGGCCCGTATGCCAGTCGGTTCCGCCGAAAACGGATGCCGTGGTTTCTTCTCTTCGTATTCGAATCAAGCCAGAACCCTTTAAATATTTGGAGTATCTATCAGGAAGGTTTTCAGGTTCAGGCAGAGGCTGGTTCAGTTTTTCATGCAGCAATAAATCGGGCAGTGCATTGCCCAGTTCAGAGATAAAGTTCAATTCGATCTGTTTTGCCACCTCAGCAAAGTGTGTGTTTTTGTCTTTAATGGCCATAAAACGGTATGGAATGTAATATCTGTGGATCATAACTTTGCGGGCCGGGTCCTGGTCCTGCCTGCGTGAAGCAAGTGTCTCCACTTCTCCGTTCAATTCTGTCAGATAAAGGGTCATTTCCAGGTTTTTTCGGATATATTCAAAAAGATCCTCACGGTTTAAAAGTATGGTTACATCCAGTAAGCCCTGATTGTTAACGGCTGCATCATAGTTTGGGCTTCGTTCGGGATGTTGTCCATCGGCATCCTGCCCGATACCCTCGCCAAGCCAATCGTTGATTCTTTCGGGATAGGCGGGATCGGGATAGAGTGTATGCACGCCGGCAAGAGCTGCACAAATTGCCCAGCGATGATTAGGCGTATGCACGCCGCCTGTAACCAATGCATCAGATATATTTAAAATAATGGTTTGCAGTAACTTTCGGAGACTGTTGGTATGATCGGAGTGGTTATTTATCAGAAGTGCCTGCGCCCGCCATAACTGCTCTATCATGAATGCGGAATCGGGCGGGGACTGAAGGTTACCCGAATCGAATGTGCCGTTTGGATATTGGTTTCGCAGGAGTACAGTGGCGATCTCTTCCAGGGGGCTGATCAGGTTTTTATTCCTGTAATTATCTGAATCTTTTGAACAATAAGCTGCTGAATTCGCCAGGATAAAACCACTGAAGGAGCGATTATGATTTCTTGCTATGAGCTGATCAAAATTATTCAATAGCTCCTGAACTCTCTGGTCGTTTACACGTGCAATGGAAGAGATGAGGGTTTGACTTTTTTGAGGCTTATGATCCACAGAAGACTTGCCAATGGCCAGAACTCCCAAAGATGCACCGATTCCGCTTTTTAAAAAATCACTTCGTTTCATGGAGATTCCTGTTTATAATCGATTTTGTAAAACCATATTCATGAAAAGCTTTGAATGGAGCCAGCCTCTTTTAGATTTATACATCAGATAATCTGCTCATATTATTAACACGCCTTGCCCACAACCATATTAATTGGTGAGAAATGCAGACTAACCCGGATATTTCAGACAAATCATTAAAGGAGTGTATTAAAAAAGTCTCACCCCGAAAAGTCAGGGTGAGACAAATAATCTGTATTGATAGAAACTGCCCCGGCCAAGGCCTTAACTCGCCCAGGGCAGCAGGTTTAATATTTTAAAATTAATTTAGTAACCAGGGTTTTGCTCCAGGTAACCGGGTTCGCCCTGAGCCGCATCAATCGCATTTTGCGGAATCGGGAAAACTCGTTTTTGAACATCGCTTACGGATTTATCACGCCAGGTTCCTTCTGTATAGGTACCGAAACGGATCTGAATGGTTCGGGTTTGATGTTCCTGATACATTTCATAAATCCATTCACGCTGCAAGTCGCTCATTGTGCTCAATTCATT
>SLGL01000032.1 GCA_007123785.1 Balneolaceae bacterium | reverse complement strand
GATGATTGGGATGATCTCAGATCGACTCGTCTGATGACTCCCACCGTCATTTTACTGTTTACATGACACGTATGCTTCACCTAATTCACCACAATTGTACCAAGCCTGTACCAGCCATCATCGGTTCTGGATTTAATGGGAAGTTTAATCGCCGGTTTAGGTTCGGTTCCCAATTCCCTGACCGCCTCAATCAAAGCAAGTTCCAGCTCATACTCACCGGGCGGTAAATCGTGAGGAACAAATACCGAATTGTTGTAAAGATTATCGCCCGGCATCCACTTACGAATATCAGCTTCTGTCAGCAGAACTCTGCTCTCATCTCCGTTTCGAAGCCGTAAAACCAGCGGATAGTTCTGATAGATCGGAGCCACACCCTTGTTCTCCCACCAGGATGTAAAATCGAGTTTTCCATTTGCAGAAACTTCACGCGGAAAAGAAAAACGCCGCAGAACAAACCGGTATCCCATTTTTTTGATCCATTCATCCACTACCTCTTCCCACTCTTCCAAAACAGGAGATGACTTTGCATTAAAAGAAGAGATTCTCCATTTCAGGGCCTGGTCAAAAATATATTCAACTTCTTCAAGCCCGAACCCTCCTAAACGCTGCCAGTTTGTAAATGTATAGCAAATCTCCAGTGATACCGGCCCTTTTTTCCAGGCATCCTGCATACCGGTTTCAATAATTCGCTGGGCATAATAATCGTACATATGAGACCATCCGTTTTGATCTTCAGCCCAAAATCCGATATCTCCCAGGCAGTCAAATCGGTAACCAACATCAGCCTGTGACAAACCGTAGGCATTGGTTTTCACATCCGTAAGCAGCATTTTAAGAGGAGTTCTTTGAAAGACGTCCGTGTAGGAATTAACAAGCCCTTCCCTGGTTTGCTGGGTCAATAAAGCCGAACCGGCACCTTCTCCCCAAGCCCCTACCAGTGCCATGTCCACACTCTCAAGATCGGGATGGCCGTCATAGCGTTCGCCCAGGGCACGGATCATACCTCCGTAATATTCAATGTATCGAGGATCTTCCGGATTGACGAGCCAGGCATTCACCGGATTGTCATATTCCCAGTCCCGATCGTCACCCACCATTTCCCGATACCAGTCGGGAACATCCCTCCGGGTATCAGCACCCGATCCGTGAGCCGGAATTCGGAGCATCAGCCTTTGGCCGCGTTCACGTGCAGTAGACAGGGCTTTGTCGATCATCTCCCAGTTGTACTCTCCTTTTTCCGGTTCAAGATACCTCCAGTAAACACGGAAATAAGCAATGGTGGTCTGCGGATGCGCTTCATTTTCCAGATTGCCGTCAAACTCCTGGTACTCGATGGGGAAACCTTCCGTCCAGCCCGGTGGTGGATTCAATGAATCACCGTTAAAGCGCTGAAAAGTCATAAAACCCTTGCCCGGATTGTTGAGAAGTTCTCCGGTATCATGAAAACGTACAACCACAGTATCACTTGATACAACTTCGGAGTACGCTTTATCAACTATTAAGAAACCAAATAGAACTGTAAGCCCAATAAATGAAAATAGAAACCTGTTTACCATCATCTTTTATTATCTAATTTTTTGTTATTAATCTGGCAGCGAAAAAGCGATAAACGCATCGCCCGTATCTGTTCCTATAAATCCGCCTCCTGTTGCAGCAATGATGATGAATTGCTTTCCGTCAATCTCGTATGTTGAAGGAGTAGCATAACCACCGGCAGGCAGTTTATATTCCCAAAGGATTTCTCCTGACTCTTTATCGAATGCCCGAATCATCTCATCCCGTGTAGCTCCAATAAAAACCAAGCCTCCGGCCGTAACAATAGAACCGCCCAGGTTATAGGTGCCTGTTACAGGAACACCCTGTTCTGTGAGTTCCGAATATTCCCCCAGCGGCACCCGCCAGACCATTTCACCCGTATTCAGGTCAATGGCATTTAATGTGCCCCAGGGTGGTTTCGTTGCGGGATATTCATTTTCATCTAAAAACATCTCCCATGAAGTATCTGTTACGTATCTGAACCGTTCTTCTTCGGTTTCTCTGTCATCGGTAAAAACCTCGGAACCATTTTCCAGTTCAAACAGATATGTTAAGATCGCATCCCTTTCATTATCGGAAAGGTGGGGTAAGGCGGGCATCATTCCAACACCGGTCCGGATAATATTCTCCACATGAGACAGAGATAAGTTTTCATTTTCATGTATGTTTTCAAGTGACGGGATATTGGATGACTGCGAGCCACTGTGGCAGCTCATACAGTTTAAACCGGCCAGTTGCGCCCCCCTCTCTCTTACCGTTACTTCTTCGGTGAGATCCTGCTCCACTCGCCTCATTGAAAAGATGTGTCCGATTTCGTTCGCATTTACATAGAGAATTCCGGTTTCAGGATCAAAAGATGCACCTCCCCAGTTGGCCCCTCCTTGTGTGCCGGGAAAGAAGAGGGTCTCCTGCTCACCGACCGGTGTAAACAGCCCTTCATACCGAAGATTTTCAAACCGGCTGCGGGCATATTCATTTGCTTCCGGTGAAATATCGGTCAAATCATCCTCTGAAATGAATTGCCGGGTGTAGGGTACCGGTTTAATCGGAAAGGGCTGGGTGGGCCAGGCCTCTTCTCCAAGCAGGTAAGAATCCGGAACCGGCTTCTCCTCAACGGGAAAAAGTGGCTCACCAGTGTCTCTGTCCAAAACAAAAACAAAACCGTGCTTGGTGACTTGTGCAACAGCATCTACCTGTTCTCCATCCCTCTCCACCGTTACCAGGTTCGGAGGAGCAGGCAGGTCCCAGTCCCAGATATCATGGCGGATAATCTGATAATGCCAGATTCGCTCACCGGTATTTGCATCCAGCGCAACGACTGAATTACCAAACAAATTTTTACCGATTCTGTCTCCGCCGCCATACCAGGCTGGGTCGGGAGATGCCGTGGGAATAAAAACCATTTCACGCTCCCTGTCGATGCTCATTCCTGCCCAGTTATTGGCCCCTCCTGCTGTAAGCCATGCGGTTTCCCCCCAGGTTTCATAACCATATTCTCCCGGATAGGGAATGGTGTGAAAAATCCATTCAATCTCTCCGGTTCGCACATTATAAGCACGGATATGGCCGGGTGCCGGGGTTACTGTAGAACCCATAATCACCAGGTCTTTGAAGACTCTTCCCGGAGAAGTCACAGAAATATGAATATCCTCAGGGTCGCGTTCCAGCCCTGTCCGCATATCAACTTTTCCATTCTCTCCAAATGAGGAAATCAGATCACCCGTTTCTGCATTCAGTGCATACATGTAAAAACCTGCCGTAAACAGAATACTTTTGTCATCACCATCTTCCCAGTACATCACTCCCCTGCTTCTTCCGGTTCCATCTTCACCGTCCCAGGGATCAAACCGCCAGATAAATTCACCGGTAGCAGCATCAATCGCAATGACATGAATAGCCGGGCTTGTAAAGAACATGACACCGTCTATGATGATCGGATTGGCCTGACTGATCGATTTTCTCCACATAATCCGATCCTTATCCTCAGAATTAAATATCCATGCTACTTCGAGCTGATCAACATTCTCTCTGTTGATCTGACTGAGTTCCGAATAACTGTTACTGCCGGGATCACCCATATACTCGGTCCATGTTCTGTATGGTTCATCCGGGGTTGAACTGCATGAAATAGTAAACAACAGTATTAAAAAAAGAATACCCGTTTGATTTATTTGGAAGAGACGTTTGGCTCTTTTCATCGGCAAGAAGATTTCTGAGGCTATTTTTAAAGTGTAGTGTTCATCCCATTAAAAAGTAATCGGATTTAGCCAGCATCAAACCAAATCCCGTGTATTTACAAATCAATTAATCTGAGCATTGGGAATAATAGTGTGGAAAAGGCACCAAGATCCCACATTAAAATTATATTACACTACACCTTGATTAACTTTTCCTTTCATTATCAGAAATTAATTTGATAAATGAAAGGAGATAATTCTTTACAAACAAAAAAGAAAGGAAACAGTATACACCGAATTGCACCCATCTGCCAGAATACGGAGTGTTATGCTGTCTTATAATTTGGAAGCTGTTTTACCCAAACTCAGGTGCAGCGGCAGCAAATTGGAATTCCCGTTTACCGGGATACTCCAACTTACCCCTGAACATTCTGAAAAAGGGTCTCTGAACTGAAAAGCCGGCTTTTTCAAGAAAGTCGATCCATTTTTGGTTCTTCGTAAATGCGTCTGTGATTATTTTTTTATCCTTGCAGTTTTCCATAGCTGAAACGAGTACATCTCCGGCTGACTCCACTGTTTCAGCAACAATGGGGCCAATCTGTTCAAATTCACTGCCCGATCGCCCAAAGCAGTACCCTGAAATACCTCCTTCGTCATTTAATGAAACAAATGCATAACCAGGTGAGTTTTTATAAAAGTAGTTCAAAACAGGTTTACGATTTGCTCCAAAAATCTGAGCGTCTTTCTCCAGCAGGCTATTTAGGTCATTATTGGTCATCAGCCGGCAATCACTATTTGGTTCTGGAATCTTATCCGCAATTTCAGAACGTTCAAATCTCGCCAATTCACATTCGGTTTTAAAACCCATAGTATCATAGAGGTTTTTACCCTGGGGAGTAGCATCTAAACGAACAGTACCCATTGTTGCCGCATATTCGATCGATTTGGTGAGCAGTGCCCGTCCAATGCCATTGCCGCGATAGTCCGGGTCTACCAGCACCATTCCGATCCAGCTGAATCTCTTTTGATAATTAATCGTTGTGGCCGTACCCGCCTTTTCACCATTATAGGCAGCCAAAAGATTTGCGTTGCCTCCCTCAGAGATCAAAAACTCCCAGTCCTCTTCCAGCTGATTCCACCCTGCCTGCCGTTTCAGCTTCATGGCAAATGGAATATCTTCTGTTTTCAGTGTTCTGAATCGGATTACGTCACTTATCGTTTTAAAATTTTTCGATTTTTTGGCAGTCAGCAAACATTGCAGTTTTTCAGGTATGATACAAGAAAAAACAAACGGAAGGTTCTGCTTTACAGACTTCGCCGCTACATTCTCTGCACAAAACAGGATAAATGCAAGCCTCCCTGTTGCCAAATATCCTCTTCAATTTCCATTCATCAGATCGATAATGGCACTGCTCATGGTTAAAATACCGGTTCTTAATGTTGGTTCTAAATCCGGCAGATATAAGGGTGAATGAGTAGTGGGAATTTCTTTCAAACCGGCTTCAGCGGCTTTTATATCTTCGGGAGGAATCGACCCCACCCCGAAAAGTATACCGGGAATATCCGGCATAGCGTGATTATATTCTCCAAAATCCTCTCCGTACATAAATGGCAAGGGTTCATATACATTTTCCGGTCCAAGAACTCTTTGGAAGGTATGACGTACCCGCTCTCCCATTTCGGGGTCGTTATATACGGAAGCGACTCTTGTTTCGTCATTCAGGATGAGTTGCGGCCATTCATCTTCAGAGAGTCCTTCGGCGATACCTGCTGCTTTTAATTTCTCTTCTATTCTCCTGATTAATCTTTCCCGGGTATTTTCGTTATGAACATTCAGAGCAATTTCCATTCTCACTTCATTGGGGATAATATTTGCACTTGATCCGCCGCGAATGGATCCGATGGATATATTGGCCGGGTCTGTCGCCGAAATTTCACGGCTAATCATTGTATGAAGGTCGAGCACAATTCTGGAAGCCATCACCACCGGATCAACAGTGTAGTTTGGATACGCTCCATGCCCGCCTCTTCCTTTTACAACAATTTCTCCCATATCGACATTTGCATAGGCATAACCGGACGAAAACCCAACCTGGCCCGAGGGCATCGCAGAATCCACATGAAGTGCCAGCATGTAATCCGGCTGGGGAAACCTTTCAAATAATCCATCCTTTATCATAGCCCTGGCTCCCAAGAAAAGTTCCTCTGCCGGCTGCCCTATAAATACCAGTGTTCCGCTCCACTGATCGCGTAATTGCACCAATACTTTTGCGGTACCAACCATGGTTGTCATGTGCATATCGTGGCCGCATGCGTGCATGACATAGGTTTCAGAACCATCTATTGTAACAGCCGTTGCACTGCTCGCAAACGGCACTCCGGTTTCTTCTCTCATCGGCAGAGCGTCCATATCACTTCTTACCAGAATAACGGGACCATCACCATTTTCATAAACTCCTGCAATTCCGTATCCGCCAACCTGTTCGGTTACAGAAAACCCAAGATGTCGCAACTCTTCCGCAAGTCTGTGAGATGTATTTTCTTCCTGCAAAGATAGTTCAGGGTTCGCGTGAAAGTGCTTGTATAATACTTCGAGAGATTCAAAGTGATCATCAATAATATTATTAATATCATTGACTGCATCACTTTGCCCAAACGCTTTACTGCTAATAACAAACAGAAAAATGAATACCGATATGAAGTTCTTCAAATATATTTACATTCTTTTTTATGAGATTATACCCGTTCCAGTTTAATTGGATAGCTTTTTCCGGCATTCCATTGGCAAACATACACATTTTTATCTTCATCAATGCACACGTCATGGCAATGGTTAAAAACAGGTTGGTCTTGAACCATCAACTGCAGCTCCCCATTTTGATAAACCGGCCTTGTTCCACCCGGATTGGAAACAACTTCATCATTACGATCCAAAATGGTAACAAAACCTGAATCCGGCGTCTGATTAAGGTATCGAAGACGTGACCAGCATACGCCCGAATAGATGTTATCTCCGTCAATCACCGGTCTGCACACAAAGGCCCCCGGTAAAAATATCGTGGACAAATACTCCCCTTCCAGGGTGAATCGCTTGAACGAATTGTGACCCCTGGAGGTACACAACAATGTTGGATTCTCCTTGTCCCGGTCATCAATGCAAACACCATGGGCGGTAGAAAATTGGTCATCATCATTCCCTCGCCCGCCAAAATGACGGATATAGTCTCCCTCCGCATTGTATTGAAGGATATACTGGGATCCGTATCCGTCGGCCACATAGATATCTCCGTTGGGGGCAATGGCTGTTTCCGTGGGATGGAACGGATCCTCCTCCCCATACACCCCGATGGTTTTGGGGTGCTCAATGGTCATCAGGATTCTGCCATCTGTTGTGGTCTTGAATACCTTACCAAGATCAAAATCGGAAATGTACAGAAAATCCTCTCCTCCTTCCTGAGAAATGCTCAACCCATGCCCGCCAGGGAACTGATTTCCCCAACTGTCTAAAAGTTTTCCGGATTTATCATAAATGATAATATTATTGCTCACCTCATCAGTTACCATAATGAGGCGCCCTTTGGAGTCCATTACCATTTCATGGCAATTCTCTACCGGTGTAACAGATGCATCCAGGTTGCCCCACTCTTTATGAACCCGGTACGTGAATTCACCATGCCCGAGAATATCTTCACCCGTTTTCGGTTTGCTTTTTAAAATGTTAAAGTGAGGCAGCAGTACACTACCCACTGCAATTGCTGTGCTGCTTTTGATAAAGTCCCGGCGTGTTTTTTTGTTGATCATCATTATCAAGGGTTAGAAATTCAGATTAGGAACAATTCCCGGCTAATGAATATTTGCAATAATTTCCAATCGCCCCTTCGCTGCCTTTGATAAGAATTGTTCATTTTGGGAATACTATTGTTGAAGAATCTGGCCTTATGCAAGAGCAATCAGGCTCTGTATGCAGACTCTATTTCAAACGTTTTATACACCTTACTCACTACAAAATGCAGGCAAAAAAGAACTGAGAAGAATTTCCCGTCATTTCATTTTCTTCTCCCAACTATATTTCACTAATATCATTATATACAATTAAACTTTCAATTCTACGGTCAAATATTTTATCTGCCTGATTCATTCTAAAATGAATAAGAAAATTTCCCTGTTGAAATTTCTGAAGAAACAATGGCGAGACAGATTGATATTACCGGTCCAACCACGGTTGAGCATGGTGAAAACGAAATATGGACTGCAACTGTTTCAGGAGATGGTTGTGTCAACAACTGGAAATATGATTGGTTTTATAAACAATATCCACCGAACTCAATCGATGTGGTAAATATGAAAAAGATAAACACTGCTCATAAAAGCTTGTCTGGAGACCAAAAGCAATATTTATCCATTTACACTTCGCGCCGGGAATCCCTTTTTTCCCAATTCATTTTCGCTTTGTGCATCCTTTTCACTTTTCACATTTCACTTTTTTTCACCCTTTTGTCCACTCCCATCCAAGCCCAGAACGTCACCCTGCAAGAGTTCATCACCGACGGTTCGTCGGGACAGGTACTGCCTGGAGCCAATGTGATCCTGTTTGAGGCCGGACAGGAGGAGGTGTTCCGGGGAACGGCTACCGACCAAAACGGATTTTACTCCATCGGCGGCATCCAGTCGGGCCGCTATGATGTGCGCATTTCATACCTCGGTTATGTCACCCATCAAGAGACTCTGGATCTGGGTATTGAACGCCGCATCACCCTGAGCAATGCCCTGTTGCCAGACGTGGAGCATCTCGACGACCTCGTGGTTACAGTTCGAGGCGGGGCAACCAGCCAGACTGTGGGTCACCAGCGGATTCGCCCAGGCGATCTGTCCCGTGCTCCCACCCCCGCCGGAACCGGCGACCTGGTCAGTTACCTGCAGATTCAGCCCGGGGTGGTAGCTGCCGGCGATCGCGGCGGGCAGCTTTTCATCCGCGGGGGCACCCCCTCTCAAAATATGGTACTCATGGACGGAATGCTGATCTATCAACCATTTCACATTGTGGGCTTCTTCTCAGCTTTTCCCGAGGATCTGGTTTCGGTGGCCGATTTTCACAGCGGCGGGTTCGGTGCGCGCTACAGCGGGCGCGTCTCATCGGTGATTGACGTGCAGATGAAGGACGGGCACATGTACGAGAACCGGGGTGCGGTCTCGATAAGCCCGTTTGTGGCCGGGGTGAGAGCTGAAGGCCCGATCAAGGAAGGTGAATCCTCATGGATCGCCTCTGTGCGCCACTCACTGATCGAGCATCTCGGTGGAGCATTTCTGGGTGAAGACCAGCCCTTGAAATTTCAAAGCCATTACCTGAAGCTCAGTCACAGCTCAGAAGAGGTGCGCTGTTCGGGCACAGTCCTGCACAGTTACGACCGCGGCCGTATGGACACGGCCTCCGATGACGAGGTCCACTGGGGCAATCTGACAATGGGCGGACGCTGCCTGGCCCTGGCAGGAAGCGGGGCGCTGCTGGATGTGCGTATGAACTTTTCGCGGCTATCCAATACAATGGATACGGGCCATTCGGAGTTGCGCTCGGCGGTGAACCGGTTTGTGATTGACACCCATGTAAGCCAGTCTTCAGGGCGAATCACTATTGGCTATGGCGGCTACATCCTGATGAAATTTCTGAACTACGATATTCAGGAAGTGTTTTTCACTCCACAAGTGGACGTGGAGGAACTGATCGGAGCCGGTATGCACCTGGAAGCCACCGTGCCGATAGGCAGCCGGGTACATATTCAGCCCGGGGTGGCGCTCAATTTTATTCCCGGCGGCTACGGGGCCAGCCTGGAGCCTCGGTTTAGTGCCCGGTGGAACCCGTTTGGACGCGAAGAGGAGGAACTAAGCGCAGCTTTCGGGATCTACCGCCAGCCGCTGGTGGGTGTGGCTGATCGCCGCGATGTCAGCTCGGTCTTTACCGGCTGGACGTGTCGGCAGGCAGGCAGTTTCGCCTACAGGGAACCCGGCTGCAAATTCAAGCCGGTGCGGTTAACCTCTACAACCGCACCAACATCTTCTACTACGATATATTCACCAATCGCCGCATTAACCAGCTTCCGATTGCGCCCTGGCTGTCCATTAAACTGGAGGTGAGATGATGTTTGTAAGTGAAAAGGCCAAAGACAAACGTGAAAAACATCTCCTGAGCGGAGCCCAAGTGACAAAAACGCACAGTGAGTATCACCGAAGTGTGAAAAAAAACCACGTGGTAAACTCCGGGTTTCAGGCACTAATTTCCGGGCATTGGATATTCGCCCGGGGCTCCGGGCAGCGTACTTTGCAATTAACACTGCTATCTTTTGCTTTATGTCTTTTCACTCTTTTGGCCAGCTGTGACGAGACGTTTAAGCCGATTACAGAACGTGAATCACATCCTTATTCAATTTACGGCTATCTTGAATCTCCGGTCGATACTAATTGGATTCGTGTATCTGAGGTGCGCAACAATCTGTTTTTGGATGAAAATGCCACCATAGACGCGATGGTGACGCTGCAACACCTGGAAAGCGGCCAGACTGAGACACTGCAAGATACCCTGGTTCAGTATGAAGCGGGTATCTATGCGTTTAACTTTCGCTCCACAATGGCACTGGAACCGGAGCAGACTTACTTGCTTAAGGCAGAACGTTCGGATGGACAGACAAGCAGTGCCATGGTGAGGATGCCACCTATGTTTCCTGAACCAGTATATAGCATAAGACCAACCAGTAGTCACGACATTGTTGAGGCCAGAATAGTTGGGATTGACTATCTGGCGGAAGTGAATGTGATTTATCATGTTCGAAATGAATCAACCGGCCATGTTCGTAGATTTGTATTTCATCATATTCAATATGTATCTGACCAAAGTCCCGGAGTATATTTGGCTCTGATTTATCCAACTACTCACGAAGATAGAATAGACAAATATTATGAACAATTTGGACAGACTGGGGCGATCCTGTACAGACAGTTATATGTTGCCTCGGCATCAGACAACTGGATTGATTTTCCAACACTGGATCCACTGGTAAAAGAACTCCCGGACATTGGCAATGTGGAAAACGGAACCGGTTATCTGGCCGGAATTACCAGCCAGACGTTCGCCATGCCTTGCGATTTTTGCAGACAGGAGGACTGAACCCGGGATGAACAACCAATCTCCATAACACCTTAAAACGTTGTGCTACATTAAATTAAATTTAAATATCTGTATTAAATGGGTAATGTCAGCGGTGAAGGGGATGTTGAATACACCGATGATAAAACAAAAATACTCAATTACAAGGAGGCACTGGATGTTCGATTTTTTCATTCACCAAAACCGCATTCAGAGTGTTTTTATGGCTCAGAGTGTATAATCTATGTCTTGTCCACAAACCGATACGTTAACCGGGCCTGAAACTCCGGTCTGACTTCCCGAAAATGAGTATGAAACATCCATGTTGCAGGATCCTTCTGCCACATTACTTTCAAAATCGATAATTCCTTCATGGGAACCATTCATTTCGAAAGACTCCTCGTCTCCGACTAAATTCAGATTATAATCCAGGTGACCATCAAAAGTCCACATATTATCATCTCCGTCACGAGACGAACAGCTTTGGAGATCAACAGCAAGCTGTGTGCTTAACTGATTTTCACCATGATTTACACTACCCTGATAATTCGCCGATCCGCCCTCGGGACATGGTATATTCTGATCAAAATCCTGAGCATGTTCATCGGATAGTGCTGTGACACTTTTTGCCCCTTTGTTCTGCGACATACCCGCCATAGGCATAAAGGGACCACCGATAATTCCGGCATTCTGGAACGCTTCCATCATAAGCTCCAAATCCTCAGACGAGATATCATCAGATCCAACCAGGTTATCATCGTCGCCACAAGCACCAAAAAACAATAATATGACCACTAACAATACCGATACAATATTAATTCTATTCATGATAACGTGTTTTTTTATTGATTTTCATACATATAATTGTAATACTAAACTTTATAAATTTTTAAAAAAAATAAAAATAGAATACTGAAAAGATTTCCATAAATATGTGCATATCCCGAACATCAAAGAGATGAAAAAGGGAGGGTGTGATCTGAGTGGAGATGTACGGCCCGGGCCTCTGTGCTTCTGCCCAATACACCGACTGCGATCTCAAATGCTGTGCCATCTC
This sequence comes from Balneolaceae bacterium, assembly GCA_007123785.1. Classification (GTDB taxonomy): domain Bacteria; phylum Bacteroidota; class Rhodothermia; order Balneolales; family Balneolaceae; genus Rhodohalobacter. The sequence continues at coordinate 5,311 of SLGL01000032.1, read as the reverse complement.
TACTAAATAATGTAGCGAAAGAAGAAGGTGACTTTAATAAGGAGATAAGTTTGGATGTATTATAATTCGTCAGTTTATTTCCCGGACTCTTAAAATTTTCCTTCCTACCGGAGCCGGTTAACAGCGACATAAAACTGATTCTTTCCTGCTTTTTTCTCGGATCAGTCTCTCAAAATTTTCTGCACTTCACCTGCCAATTCACAAAATCATTACATTTGTAATGTATGTTACTTATTGAGAGTCAATAAAAAGAGACAAGCATGTCCTGATCACAACGGAGAAAAAATGAAAGAGAATTTGGAGAAACACGTCTATACATTTGGAAACGGCTCTGCCGAAGGAGACCGCACCATGAAACAACTTTTGGGAGGGAAAGGGGCAAATCTGGCGGAGATGTCTGTCATCGGTCTGCCCGTACCCGCTGGTTTTACCATCTCTACTGAAGCCTGCCACTACTACTCAACTCATGAATCTACCTGGCCGAAAGGGCTCAAAACCCAGGTAAAAAACGGAGTGCATTTTATCGAAGATATGATGGGTACCAAATTCGGGGATTCGCAGCATCCGCTGTTACTTTCAGTCCGATCGGGTGCACAAGTATCCATGCCCGGTATGATGGATACTGTTCTGAACCTGGGCCTGAATGATCAAACTGTTGAGGCACTGGCTGAACATACCGGAAATGAACGGTTCGCATATGACAGCTACCGTCGTTTTATCGATATGTTTGGCAGCGTGGTGATGGGTATCTCTCATGATGATTTTGAAGATGCCCTCGAAAACCTGAAAAAATCAAAAGGAGTGGAAGAGGATACAGACCTGAGTACCAAAGATCTAAAAGAGCTTGTGAACCGGTACAAGGCGGTCTACCGGAAAGCCACCGGATTTATGTTCCCGAACGATCCTTTTGAACAGCTTGAATGGTCTGTCAATTCGGTTTTTGAATCGTGGGACAGTGAACGGGCCATCAAATACCGCCGCATCAATCACATTACGGGGCTGCTTGGAACAGGTGTGAATGTGCAGGCGATGGTGTACGGGAATATGGGCGACGATTCGGCGACAGGAGTCTGTTTTACCCGGAATCCATCCACCGGAGAAAACAAACTCTACGGCGAATTTCTTGTAAACGCACAAGGCGAAGATGTGGTGGCCGGTATTCGTACACCCAAGGATATCAGCAATCTGGAAAAGATAATGCCAAAATCCTACCCCGAATTATACGAATGGGGCCGGAAGCTTGAAAAACATTATGGAAATATGCAGGATATCGAGTTTACCATTCAAAAAGGCACGCTCTACATCCTCCAGACCCGAAGCGGCAAACGAACCGGCCATGCTGCCATCAAAATTGCCACCGACATGGTTCATGAAGGCCTTATCGACAAAAAGAGAGCCGTAAGAACTCACGTGGAACCGACTCACCTCGACCAGCTTCTGCATCCCCAGATCGATCCGGAATCTGTAAATCCGGACTCCGTTCTTGGTGTGGGGCTGCCTGCATCCCCCGGGGCGGCGGTTGGCAAGGTGGTCTTTTTCTCGGATGATGCCGAAGAAGCTGCACATAACAGCGATCCCGTGATCCTTGTCCGGATAGAAACCAGCCCGGAAGATGTAGGCGGAATGTCGGCTGCAGAAGGAATTCTGACCTCTCGCGGAGGGATGACCAGTCACGCCGCTGTTGTGGCCCGCGGATGGGGCAAGCCCTGTGTTGCCGGCTGCGGAGATATCATCATAGACTATGAAAACCGCTCCTTCACAAACGGTAAAATCACCGTAAACGAAGGGGAATGGATTTCGATTGACGGTGCCCGCGGAACCGTCATTGAAGGACAAAAGGAGGTCATCAAACCTGAGCTGGACGACAACTACCGCGAATTTATGACCTGGGTGGATGAATTCCGCGATATGAAGGTTCGAACCAATGCCGATACACCCGAAGATTCATTGAGAGCGATAGAGTTTGGCGCGGAAGGAATTGGACTCTGCAGGACGGAACATATGTTTTTTGGTGAGGAGCGTATCCGGGCCATCCGCCGTATGATTATTTCCGACAGCCTTGAGGAACGAAAAGATTCTCTGGCTGAACTGCTGCCGTTTCAGAAAGAGGACTTTAGAAAAATATTTAAAGTTATGGAAGGATTGCCGGTTACCATTCGCCTGCTCGATCCCCCTCTGCACGAATTCCTGCCAGAAGAAAGGGAAGAACTCGATATAATCGCCAATGACCTGGGCTTCAAACCGATCCTATTTGCCCAAAAGGTACGTGCATTGCGGGAGTTCAACCCCATGCTGGGCCACCGGGGTTGCCGCCTGGGAATAACCTATCCCGAAATTACGGAGATGCAAACACGGGCAATTCTGGAGGCCGCTATCGAGCTGAAAAAAGAGGGTGTGGCCGTTTTCCCCGAAATTATGATACCGCTGGTAGGAACCCCTCAGGAGTTCCGCTCCCAGAAAATGGTGATCGACAAGACAGCAGCTGCCCTTTTTGAGGAACTGAATGATTCCGTGGACTATAAAGTGGGCACCATGATTGAAATTCCCAGGGCAGCCCTGGTTGCCGGACAGATCGCCAAAGATGCGGAGTTCTTCTCTTTTGGCACCAATGACCTTACACAAATGACCTTCGGTTACAGCCGTGATGATGCCGGAAAGTTTCTCGGTGAATATCTGAAGGAGGGTATATTGCAGGAAGACCCATTCCAGGTTCTGGATATTGAGGGAGTTGGCCAGCTTGTGGAGATGGCTGCCGTGAACGGACGCAAACAGAAGCCTGAACTTAAAGTAGGGATCTGTGGTGAACACGGCGGTGAGCCGCGAAGTGTGGCATTCTGCTACGAGCAGAAACTGGATTACGTCTCCTGTTCGCCCTTCCGTGTACCTGTAGCCCGGCTCGCTGCTGCCCAGGCTGCGCTGAACAGCTGATTTCCATCGATGCAGACAGGCGAGCCGGGCTACAACGGTTCGCCTGACTGTTACTGACATAGTTCGCATAACATCAATCATTACTGCGAACACCCTGCCCCTGAATCTGTACCATTAAACCGGATTAGAATGCGCCCCTTCTGTACGAGGCGCAAGCCAGTTATCGATGGTAAAAGAATCCTGCCCAATATAAACATAAGCACGCGGTGCATCCTTCATCACCCAGTCCGGACCTGCTGTGGCAGGCAGATTAAATCCGCTATTTAGAAACTTGTACCAAATTTCCTGTTGCCCGGGATGTGCCCATGCACTTTCAATCAGCAAAGTGCTGCAAAAACAAGCCAAAAAAAGAAATGCAGCTATTTCAGCTTTACATTTTTTTCTTTTTAGCATCAATGTTTATCAATTAATTTCTTTTATTATAAAATGCAATTAACAATTTTTCAGAAAATCATGCTTGATTTTTTTCTGTAACGGATGAAAATAATTCAAATCAATCCGGTTTCCCTCCAACATTACATCCTGGAATAAATGTCTGATTACAAAGTATTTGGCAAAAAAACCTCCATTAATAATATAATTCTTCTCATCACTCTTTTGATACCTTTCAACCTTCTGGCGACAGACCCTCCCCTGGATGAGTCTCCGCCAGAAGGCAGGGAATGGGGATTTTATCCGAATGATGTTGAACCTTTACAGCGTAATCCCCCATCATTTACCTGGCGGCCTCAAACGGATGTTCAATCCTACACTCTTCAGGTAGCCTCAGATCCGGAATTTCAAACAATTTTTTATGAACGGGATGATCTTCTCATGAATGTTCACACACCGGCCGTAACATTTGATTCCGGTGAATCCTACTGGCGTTTCCGTTACAAAAACAGTGAGGATAACCTCTCGCCCTGGAGCCAGACCCGGCGATTTATCATCTCTTCGGATGCGATGGATTTTCCGCTTCCCGAACTTGATGAACTGATCAGCCGAATTCCCGGTGAACACCCCAGATTGTTTATTCGTCCTGAAGATGTTTCAAATCTTCGTGAATTAGCCCGTGGAGAACTAAATACCATCTACGAAGCTCTCGTTGACACGGCGAATAAACTGATCGCCAGCCCGCTTTCAACCGAAGAACCGCCGAGATACCCGGAGCATCTGAAACGCGGAACCGATGGATGGCTCAGCGACGAATGGAGAGAAATCTGGTGGGGCAACCGCCTCACAACACTGGAGCTGCTCGATGGTGCCGCAACGCTTGGTTTTGTTTATCAACTCAGCGGGGATGAAAAATATGGACAGGAAGCTCGCCGAATTTTAATGGAAGCTGCTGATTGGGATCCGCTCGGGTCTACCGGTTATTTGTACAACACAGAGGCAGGAATGCCCTATATCTCCCGGTTTAGCCGTACATACACTTTTGTAAATGATCTGCTTACCGAGGAAGAGAAACAGATCTGTCGTGAGATGATGCAGGCCCGCGGAGAAGAATTATACCACCATCTCTACCCCGATCATCTTTGGGATCCATATCAGAGCCATAGCAACCGGGCCTGGCATTTTTTGGGGGAGGCAGCCGTAGCGTTTATTGATGAAATTCCAGAGGCTGAAAACTGGCTCTGGTTTGCCATGAATGTTTTTACGAATGTCTATCCCGTCTGGAGTGACAGCGACGGAGGCTGGTTCGAAGGCTTGAGTTACTGGCGAAGTTATCTTCAGCGATTTACCTGGTGGGCAGATATCATGAATACCGCTATGTCGGTAAATGCATTTGACACGCCATACTTTGCCCAGGCGGGATATTTCCCGATGTATGTCCATCCACCAGGCACACCCGGAGGCGGTTTTGGTGATCATGCCCACTCAAGAAGTTCACAAGATTCCGTACCGCTGATGAAAATCCTTGCCGTCCAGGCATCCAACCCGCACTGGCAGTGGTTTGTGGATCAACACGCTGATCAGGAAGAGGAAGAACCCACGTATGTTTCATTTATCCGTGGAAGCCGACCCGCCATTGAGGCGAAACCGCCGGATGACCTCCCAACATCGCGGCTTTTCAGGGGAATTGGCCAGGCGATGCTCAATACAACCCTGCTCAATGCCGAAGAAAATGTGCAGGTTCTTTTTAAAAGCAGTCCTATGGGTGTGTTCAGTCATGGAAATGAGGCCCAAAATTCATTTATGCTGTACGCTCATGGTGAACGACTGTTTTTGAGCAGCGGACGCTACAGAACCTATGGCAGTGATCATCACCGGTATTGGATTATGCATACCAAAGCTCATAACAGCATAACCGTGGGGGGTGAGAGTCAGGTCAGGGGGCCTGAATCAACAGGAGAAATTACCGGTTTTTATATGTCAGACAATATCGATGTTGTCTCGGGTGAAG
>SLGL01000057.1 GCA_007123785.1 Balneolaceae bacterium | reverse complement strand
GATCAAAAGAATTGTACTACTTTCGCCCCACATTCCCTGAGTAAGAAAAGTAAACAATATCCAGATAATGGCTTGTTTAAAAACCTGAAAATCTCTTGTTTGTCAACGATAATTGCCTGAATTATGTCTGAAACCACCCCTCCATATAAAGAAAGTCTATTCCAGTGGATCTGGCAATTCCTTGAATTCAATTGCCGGAACCTTCGAACTGCGTGTGGCCATACTTTGGAAATAATTAGCCAGGGTACATTGAACCATGGATCCGGACCCGATTTTTTTGGTGCCCATATCAGAACCGGCAACTTGCATTGGCATGGCAGTGTTGAAATACACAGATCCTCAAAGGAGTGGTTTGAACACGCTCACCACAAAGATGAAAACTTTAACGGTGTGGTTCTTCATGTGATTTTTGAAGATCGTAATCATCGTCAGGCCGTTACCGCTGATGGTTCCGAACCGTTCACGCTCTGTCTGAAGCCCTATTTGCACAAGAAATTAAACAGGCTCATCGAAATAAAGCAGAACCGCGGGATTCCCTGCCGCGGAAATGTGAATTTTATCAGCCAACAAGCTTTTGAGCGGCAGATTGAAACAGCCCACCGTGAATATTTTGATTATAAAACCAGGGAAATTCTTGAGTACTATCCACCTGGTATCGCGGTAGATTCTGCATGGAAACAGGCACTCACCACTGGTATTTACAGAACTCTCGGAATTCCTGCCAACCAGGAGCAGATGATGGAACTTGCCAAAAGAATTATCACAGAAGAAGATATGCCCGATGAAATAGAGTCTTTCATAGATCGGGTATATCAAGAAGCTTTCTATAATAAAATCGATCCGATTTCCTGGAAAAGTACAGGTATGCGTCCTGCAAGCAGGCCGGGCGAAAGAACCGCTCAGGCTGCTGCGTTTCATTTTGTTGTAATGAACAAATCATTGAGGGATTTTTTAGGGGAGCCATTTAAGTCCTGGAATTCGATTGTCCGGCAAATCACTACCGGCAAACTGCCCGGGAAGTCCCGGCTGAATCTTCTGAAGCATACGGTCTATTTACCTGCACTTTATCTGCTGGGGGAGCTGCTTCATTCCAAATCGCTGATGGCAGGTGCTTTTGAATCCTGGAGCAGCGAGGCACAAACCGTTCCGGAGGAAGTCGTTCAACCCTTCAGGAAAGCGGGCTTTGATGTAAGCGGTACAGCCAATTGTCTTGGGCTGGCCCATCAATTCAAGAGATACTGTATCAAGCGGAACTGTCACCGGTGCGAGGTGTTTAAAAATGCAATTCGTTCTTGATTGATTTGGAATCTCTCTCTATCTTTGGGGTCTGTCAAAGAACCGAGATTGCCCGGTCGTCTAATGGCAGGACAGCTGGTTTTGGTCCAGTCAGTGGGGGTTCGAATCCTCCCCGGGCAACGTTTGTTTGAAAAGGATACCAAACAGGTACTCCTTTTTCTTTTTTTAAAACTTGACTACAGAGTTAGTTGGATACGCCTTTAGCCATATTTGCAGGGAGAAGCAACCTGGCACTGTCACGTGCAATCGCCGAAAGTTATGGTGCCGACCTTGGTGAGGTTACCATTAAATCGTTTTCTGATGGCGAACTCTATGTGAAGTATGAGCAGAGTATAAGGGGAGAAGATATTTTTGTGATCCAGTCTACCCCCCCGCCGGGAGATAATATTATTGAGCTTTTACTTCTTCTGGATGCAGCTAAACGGGCATCGGTAAAGCGTGTAACAGCTGTGATACCTTATTTTGGTTATGCCAGACAGGATCGAAAGGATCAGCCAAGGGTTTCAATCGCATCAAAACTGATTGCGAATGTGCTGGTTGAGGCTGGAGCCGACCGGATTTTAACCATGGATCTTCATGCCTCCCAAATACAGGGATTTTTTGATATTCCGCTGGATCATCTGTATGCCAGCCGTATTTTTATTGATTATTTTAAGAAACATCCGATTGAAAACTTTGTGGTAGTTGCACCAGATGTCGGAAGCTTGAAGATGGCCAGAGCCTATTCTAAAAAATTGGGAGCAGGCCTTGCATTCATCGATAAACGCCGTCCCAAGCAAAATGTGGCTGAGGTGATGAATATTATCGGTGAAGTTGAGAAAAAACATGTGCTGATTGTCGACGACCTGATTGATACGGCTGGTACAATTACCAACGCAGCAGTGGCGCTGAAAGAACGTGGCGCCCTGAGTGTAATGGCTACCTGCACGCATCCGATTTTGTCGGGGCCTGCATACCAGCGTATTGAAGATTCACCGATTGATGAGCTGTTGGTTACTGATACGGTACCACTGAGAAAACCATCCCATAAAATTAAAGTATTGAGTGTGGCGGGTATTTTTGCCGAAGCGATACAACGAATTCATACGAACGACACGATAAGTGCACTTTTTGATGATTAATTGATTAACTGAAAACCAATGAAGCAACCAGAACTATACAAACTTGAAGGCGTAAAAAGAGAAACCGGCAGAAAATCTGCATTGGGACTTCGCAACGAGTTAAGAATTCCTGCCATATTATATGGCCCTAAAGTAAAAGAGAATATCAACTTTTCCATCAGTGAGGTGGATCTTGAAAAGATATTATCTGTAAGTGAGACAAAGCTGCAGAATCTTACCATCGATGGGAAAGAGTACAAAACACTGCTTAAAAACGTAGAGTTTGATCCTGTAACCGACAGGGCTCTGCATGCCGATTTTTATGTACTGGATGAGAAAACTCCGTTGAATTTGAAGGTGCCTATACGCCTTACGGGTGTTGCAAAAGGTGTTCGTGATGGCGGTGGCCGGGTATTTCAGCCTCTGCGTATTGTTCGCATAAAAGTTATACCCGAAAAAATTCCTGCCCAATTCGAGCTCGATATTTCCGATCTTGATATTGGCGATTCACTGCATGTGAGCGAACTTAACCTTGAGGGCATTGAACCTCTCGATGACCCGAGGCAAACCATCGTGACTATTGCGCCTCCGAAATCCGAAGCTCTCTTTACATCAGCTCTTGAAGAAGAAGATGTTGACGAAGAAGTTGTTACTGATGAGGAAGCAGCTGTTGAAGAAGGTGAAGAGGCAGAAGCCGAAGACGAAGAAACAGAAGAGACAAAGGAATAAAATATTGATCTCTTGGTTATGGCAATGATCGCTGGCCTGGGAAATCCCGGATTAGAATACAATGGTACGCGTCATAACGTAGGTTTCGAACTTATTGACATATTATCAGAAAAATTGACCATTACTCTGAAAAAGGGTAATGGTCTTTTCTTTTTTGGGGAGGGGCAATTCAAAGGAAAAAAAGTCACTTTGCTTAAGCCCACCACCTACATGAACCGCAGTGGCAAAGCAATAACCAAAGCACTGGCACAGACCGGCGATCCTCTTTCCGAGTGCATGATTTGCTACGATGATATTAATCTTGAGCCGGGACGAATTCGTATCCGGCCATCAGGGAGTGCAGGCGGTCACAACGGGATTTCCGATATTATCGAGCAATTACAAACAAGGAATTTTCCAAGACTGCGCATTGGTATCGGCAATGATTTTCCAAGAGGGCGTCAGTCTGCATATGTTCTTGAACCATTTACTACTGCGCAGCGAAAATTGGTAGATGAAGCTCTTGAGGTTGCATCCGATGCAATTTTAGCGTTTCTTCGTGGTGGCATCGATTTGGCTATGAATAAATTTAACTAACATTATACTATCGCTAACTGAAAAACAAGAACCATAAACATGTTACACTCAATCTTTTACTTAATACCGGTGGCCGGGTTACTGGCGCTTCTCTTTACCTACATTAAAGCAAGCTGGGTTTCCCGGCAGGATGTAGGAGACGAGAACATGGCGCGAATAGCAGGCCATATTTCTGATGGAGCGATGGCGTTCCTCAGAGCCGAATATAAAACACTATCCATCTTTGTTATTATCGTGGCTATTCTGCTCTCCTACCAGGGAGCTATAACCGAGGGTTCATCCTATATGATCGCAGTTTCCTTTATTGTGGGAGCCATCTGTTCCGGTCTTGCAGGTTTTATCGGGATGAAAGTTGCAACAAAAGCGAATGTTCGCACCACAAACGCAGCACGAACCAGTCTTGGAAAAGCTCTTGAAGTGGCTTTTTCCGGCGGCTCTGTTATGGGGCTTGCTGTAGTAGGCCTTGGTGTTTTGGGCCTGAGTTTGCTTTTTATAATCTTTAGCTGGCAGTTCGACCTTGCCGGCGCGCAATTAGCAGCAGACGGATCCAATCCCATTCTTAACCTTGTCATTACTGTAATTACCGGATTTTCTTTCGGAGCTTCATCCATCGCCCTGTTTGCACGTGTGGGTGGTGGTATTTATACCAAAGCGGCTGACGTAGGTGCCGACCTTGTAGGAAAAGTTGAGGCCGGAATTCCTGAAGATCACCCGCTGAATCCTGCTACAATTGCCGATAATGTGGGAGATAACGTAGGTGATGTTGCCGGAATGGGCGCTGATCTGTTTGAATCGTTTGTAGGCTCTATCATCGGTGCGATGGTACTTGGGGCTGTATTCTTCTCGATTTTTGATGCCGATGCAGGGGCTGCACTTGGTGGTATGAGCGGTGTTTTTCTTCCGCTGATGCTTGCAGCAACCGGTATTATCACTTCCATTATCGGTACGCTGCTGGTACGTGTAAAAGAAGAAGGAGGCGATCCTCAAAAAGCCCTGAATATCGGGGAGTTTGGTTCCGCCATTCTGATGGCTGTGATTTTCTATTTCCTGATTACCTGGCTGCTTCCTTCAAGCTGGAGCTATAACGACCCGCTTTACGGCCGGGTGTTTGAATATACTTCTCTTGGTGTATATCTGGCCACGATTATCGGGCTGTTTTCCGGCCTGGGTATTGGCCTGATTACCGAGTATTATACTGGATTTGGCAAAAAGCCGGTTATCGGCATTGCTGAACAGTCGCTTACAGGCCACGCAACAAACATCATCTCCGGACTTGGTGTTGGAATGATGTCTACTGGAATTCCGATTCTGATTATCGCTTTTGCGATTATGACCTCTTTCCATCTTGCCGGACTCTTCGGAATAGCGATTGCGGCTGTGGGAATGCTCTCCAATACCGGGATTCAACTCGCCGTGGATGCATACGGCCCCATCTCTGACAATGCTGGCGGTAT
>SLGL01000357.1 GCA_007123785.1 Balneolaceae bacterium | reverse complement strand
GCTTTTTTCAGGTCATCAAGATAAGCACAAATTAGTTAGGGCATGACAAATTTACTAAAAATTCCATACAACTACCTCCGGCCATTATATGAAAAAACTAACTTCCACAAAGCTGTTATAACAGAGGTTGATGACCTGAAACTTAGATTTGCTTATTCCCGCTGCCGGGATGTTACCCGCAAGCACGCAAAAACCTTTTACATGGCCACTCGTTTTTTGCCCTATCAAAAACAGCGGAGCATATTTGCAATTTACGCACTTTGCCGTTACCTGGATGACGTTGTTGACGAAGCTGAAGACCTGGTTCAAAAGCAGAAAATTACCAGGAAGCAGATGCTCGCCCGGCTTGAATCTTTTCGGGTTAAACTGATCGGTACATACAGGGGTATGGAATTTGATAACCCTATTTTAATCGCTTTTTCTGATGTTTTAAATCGTTTCAACATTTCGCTGGAGCATCCACTTACACTTCTGGAGGGTGTAAAGATGGATCTCATCAAAAATCGTTATGAAACTTTCGACGAACTCTATGAATATTCTTATAAAGTAGCTTCTGTTGTTGGGCTAATGACCAGTGAAGTTTTTGGTTACGACAACCCGAGAGCATTAAACCACGCTGTGGACCTGGGAATAGCGATGCAGCTCACGAACATTTTAAGGGATGTGGGCGAAGATCTTGACAAAAACCGAATCTATTTACCAAAAGAAGATCTTGTTCGCTTTGGGATTACAGAAGAGGATCTTTTCAGCAAAAAGATGACTTCGAATTTCACTGAACTGATGAAGTTTCAGATCGAACGAACCAGAGGGTACTACAGCAGTGCCGACAGTGGCATCCCTATGCTTGCTAAAGACAGCAGGCTGCCGGTGATGCTTGCGCGTGAGAATTACAGCCGTATTCTAAATAAAATCGAAGAAAACAATTACCATGTGTTTGACAGGAGAGCGTACCTGAATTCTACAGAAAAATTTTCCATTCTGCCAAGAGTTCTCATGCAGCTACACTCATAAGTAATTATTTCGAGAGTTTTACTCTTTTAGCCCGGATAACTCACAGTAATTTATATAAACATCACGTATGTTAATGATAGATATTTATTTGAGATACATTTTTTGTGTACTAAAAAGTTACAGGTGTATTTGCGACTAAATTTGTCCCTCAGCTGCGTTGCATTAATTAACTGGTAAAATCAATTTTACCTATTTTTAAAATAGATGTGTATATTATAGGTCTTTTTTAACCTCCCATATTGCAGTTAATATATTATGAGTACAGCAACCAAACAGACCAACAAAATTGACATTCCGGATTTATTGGAAGGAGAGGGGTGGCATCCGCTTTCCTGGAATCAGAAAGAGATTACTCAACTTCCGCCATATCCTGATACGGAAGAACTTCAAAATGCTTACAAAGAGCTGAAGTCGCTTCCGCCACTGATAACATCGTGGGAAATTGAAGCCCTGAAAGAAAAACTTGCACAGGCAGGTGAAGGAAAAGCATTTTTGCTGCAAGGTGGTGATTGTGCAGAGACATTTGATGCCTGTAAGTCTGTAAAATTGGTAAATATGCTGAAGGTGATGCTTCAGATGAGTTTTATACTGATTCACGAAATGGGCACTCCTGTGATTAGGCTTGGGCGAATTGCCGGTCAGTATGCCAAACCGCGTTCCAAAGATTTTGAAGAGATTAACGGACTGAAAATGCTCAATTATCGGGGTGACCTGATTAACAGTATTAAACCGGATGTGGATGCCCGTACTCCTGATCCGCAGCGTTTGGTGGAAGCATACGAAAAAGCTGCACTCTCTCTTAACTTCCTTCGCGCACTTTCGGATGAAGGCTTTGCTGACCTCCAGTATCCGCAGCAGTGGGAACTGGACTTTATGCAGAACAATGAGTACTACAAAGAGTATGAAGAGATGGTGAGTTCCATCAATAAAGCGATTAAGTTTATGGATACGATCACGCCAAATCGCCTGAATACATCACACAAAGTAGATCTTTACACATCGCACGAAGCGCTGAATCTTTTTTACGACTCAGCCCAGACGCGGCGGGTTCCCCGTAAGCAGGGCTGGTTTAATCTGAGTGCCCACCTTGTGTGGCTTGGAAACCGCACACAGCAAATTGACGGCGGTCATGTTGAATATCTGAAAGGCATTCAGAATCCGGTTGGAATTAAGGTTGGACCTCCATTTGATCTGGATAATATGCTGAGGCTCCTTGATACCATCAATCCGAGTCACGAAGCCGGAAAAATAGTTCTCATTACCCGAATGGGGCATGATATGGTGAAAAAACACCTTCCCACCTATATCCGGGCGATCAAACAGAATGGCCATCCAGTTGTGTGGAGCTGTGATCCGATGCACGGAAATACATATGCAACCGGTGAAAATGTGAAAACTCGCAATTTTAATGATATCCTGCATGAGATTCGCGAAACTTTCGAAGTTCACCGGTCTGAAGCAAGTTACCTTGGCGGCGTACATCTCGAACTTACTGGCGACAATGTAACTGAGTGTGTGGGTGGGGCTAATGGACTGAATGAAGCAGGTCTCAGCTCAAATTACGAAACCTACTGTGATCCCCGTCTAAACTACGAACAAAGCCTCGAAATGGCATTTCTCGTAGCCAAAGAGTGGAATAAGAGTTACAGATAATTCAGTTTAAATTTTCTGATTGTTAATAGGGCCGGTTTTTCTGTTTTTCCAGCAGAAGAATCAGCCCTTTTTTTGTTAGAATGGAAAATGATGCTAACCCGCATTTTTCACAGAAAATGTCTTCAGCGTGATCGGGAAAAAGTATTTACCAGATTTTACGTCATCTTTACAGATATCACAGGACACTATGACTACTGCATAATGTCAAAGGGTCCTGGTTCGTTAATAAGAGTGAAAATCCTGCAGTAACAGATTTCAAGGTTGTCAGTAATTCAACCCGAAAAATGATTTGGCATTCAGATTGCAGAGTATTTGGTAGAACAAAAAAGTTAACCAAATGGAGACTGAGCCATGACACTTATGAAATATTCCCAGCCAGGACGAGATGTTTTCGGAAAACGATTTTCTGACATCATGGATGAATTTTTCAACGATGCAGTAGCAACCCGAAGAAGTTCATTCGCACCCAGCATCGATATATCAGAAAATGAAAAACAGTACATGATTGATGTTGAAATTCCGGGTGTGGATAAGAAAGACATCGAGTTGAACGTTGAAAATAATACACTGACAATCAGTGGTGAACGAAAATTTGAAAAAAAAGAAGACGGAAAACAGTATCACAGAGTAGAATCTCACTACGGTACTTTTAGCCGTTCTTTTACGTTACCAGATAACGTAAAGACGGAAAGCATTAACGCCTCTTACAACAATGGTATCCTGAGCATAACCGTTGATAAGAGTGAAGAAAAAATGCGAAAACAAATTAAAATTAAGTAATTCAATTAAAGAGCTGTTCTACTTAGTCCCCTAAAGAGAGCAGGTTAGTTAGCGCCGGAGCTGCATTGACATGCGCCTCCGGCATTTTATTGCAAAAAAATTGTTCAAATAACAATATCCTGGTCTTGTTACGTTTAGCAGAACCTGAAACCCTAAAATTATCTTAAGAATATCAGTATGGAGAAATTGAAGATTGGAATTGCTGTTTTTTTTGCAGCTTTGACGTTTTTTGTCGGAATGCACATCGCATCTGAGAATAATTCAGGCGCCCAGGATACAGCCAGTTCAGAATTACCCCGGTATAACACTGATGTGCAAGCTTCGGATGAAATTACAATTAATTCACTTCGCGATTTTAACAATGCTATAGTTAACATTGCTGAGAGAACAAATCCAACAGTAGTAACAATTACCACGTCACAAACCGTACGGGTACGACAGCAATCACCATTTTCATTTTTCTTTGATGACCCCCGATTTGACCGGGAACAAGAATACCGGCGCGACGGGCTTGGTTCAGGTGTTATTGTTTCTGATGAAGGTTATATAATAACTAATAACCATGTGATTGACCAGGCCGATGAGATCAGGGTGATTTTGTACGGCGGTGATGAGCTGGATGCTGAAATAGTAGGAACCGATCCTGCAAGTGATATTGCTATACTGAAAGTGGATCATAACGATTTACCGGCCGTAAGAATGGGCAATAGTGATGAAATCCGTGTAGGCGAAATGGTTCTTGCGATCGGAAGCCCGCTCAGCCGCGATCTTGCTCATACCGTATCTAAGGGTATTATAAGCGCGAGTGGTCGATCATCCATCGGATTGAATGCGTATGAAAATTATATCCAAACCGATGCAGCCATCAATCCGGGAAATTCCGGTGGTGCTCTTATTAACCTCGATGGAGAATTAATTGGTATAAATACGGCAATTGCCAGCCGGAGCGGAGGAAATCAGGGAATTGGTTTTGCGATACCGGTAAATATGGCACGCGATGTGATGGAAGCGATCATTACGGATGGAAGAGTCGTTCGGGGTTATCTGGGAATATTCGGTACGGATGTAGACCGCACAATGGCGCGTGCACTCGGACTTGAGAGAACCCGTGGTATTGTAATTGGTGAAATTATGCCCGACAGCCCCGCAGTACAAGCCGGCCTTCAGGATGGTGATGTAATTCTGAAACTGAACGGCCAGGATGTGGGCAGCTATACCGATTTCCGGATCAAAGTTGGAAATAAGAATCCGGGTGATACGGTTGAGCTTGAAATATTCCGCGATGGTGAGCGTCAAACACTTACGGTGGTACTCGGAGAGCGTGACCCCGAAGAGGTAGCTGAATCGATGTCAACCGATGAACTGGAC
The DNA here is from genome assembly GCA_007123785.1 of Balneolaceae bacterium. Classification (GTDB taxonomy): domain Bacteria; phylum Bacteroidota; class Rhodothermia; order Balneolales; family Balneolaceae; genus Rhodohalobacter. Next base: position 360 of record SLGL01000357.1, on the reverse strand, counting down.
GAATTAAAAGAAGAACTTGGATTTACTGTAGAAGAATTGACAGACTCTATACGAAGTCAACTTAATCTGCGTTCTGGTATAGAAGGAGTTGTGATTTCTGATATTTCGCAGGCCAGCAATGCATACCGGCAGGGATTACGCCGGGGAGATGTAATTTTGCAGGTTGCAGATGAACGAATCAGTAACCCAAATCAGTTTTACGGTGCTGTACAAACACTAAAACAGCAAGGAACAGAAGCTGCGCTTTTACGTGTAAACAGACAAGGCAGAAACATTTTTATAGCGATCGAGCTATAAATACTACCATGTGGTTATGGTTAAGGTGATAAGCTCCTGTCCGAAAGGGCAGGGGCTTTTTTT
>SLGL01000265.1 GCA_007123785.1 Balneolaceae bacterium | reverse complement strand
GAAACTTAAAGAACATAAAAAACCTTAAATAACACAGGACTAAACAATTGATTAAATTACGATTACAAAGAAGAGGAAGAAAGAAGAGGCCGTATTATCATATAGTAGTAGCCGATAGCCGCTCCCCGCGTGACGGCCGTATCATTGAAAGACTGGGACGTTTTGACAACGTAAGTGAAAGCACAGAGCTTACCTACGATGAAGAACGTGTGATTCACTGGCTAAAAATTGGTGCACAACCCAGCAATACGGTTCGCAACATCCTCCAGAAAGAGGGAGTTCTTTACAAAATGCACCTGATGAGATGGGGAAAAAATGATGAAGAAATTGAAGCTGCTCTGAATGAGTGGAAAACAGAACGAGAAGCTAAAGACGGTGAAAAAGTTATTAGCCGTAAAGTTCAGCAAAAAGAGCAGCTGAAATCAGAAGAGAAAGAATTTAAAAAGCAAGTAGAAGAAAAAGCTGCTGCCGCTGCTAAAGAGCTCGAAAAGAAAAAAGCAGAAGAAGCCAAAGCCAAAGAGGAGGCTGAAGCCAAAGCAGCTGCAGAAAAGAAGGAAGCTGCTCAGCAAGCTGCTGATGAAACAAAAACCAAGGCAAAGTCCGAAGCTGAAGAAAAGAAAGAAGTGAAAGCCGAAGAACCTGCAGCAAAAACCGAGGTTCCTGCTGAAGAAAAAGCGGAACCGAAAAAAGAGAAATCTGCCGAGACAAAATCCGAAAAGGAACAAGCAGAAAAGCAGGAAGAACCCGAAACAAAAGAAGAAGTCAAAGCTGAGGAAGCTCCCGCTGAAGAAGTAAAGGGAGAGTCAAAAGCTGAAGTAAAGAAAGAAGAAGAAAAAGAAGAGCCAAAGGCCGAAGTAAAGAAAGAAGAAGAAAAAACTGAGGCTGCCCCTTCTGCTCTTTCGACAGATATGAATGCAAATGAGGCTATCGAACACATCAAAAACACACCGATTGCAGAACTGAAAGGTTTTGTACCTGAAGGCGAAGACCGTGTTACTGTTCAGCGAGCCTGGGAAGCCAAACAAGAAGAATAATCTGATAAACGGCCGGTTATGGTACAATCCGTTGAAAACCGGTTTGTTGAAATTGGCCGAATCGGCAGGCCGCGCGGACTTGAAGGTGTTGTCCGCTTTATGCCGAATGAACATTTTACTGATGGTTTATTCGACCGGGTTGATCTATTTTATATGAAAAACAACCGTTCGGATCTTGTGCCCGCACGGATTGAACATATCCACGTGGAGAACAAACGAAACCAGCAGGCGTTCTTTGTAAAATTTGATATGATTGCCAGCCGTACCGATGCGGAATCTGCAATGAACCGGGCACTTTTCATGGAACGGAGATTGCTTGAAGATACAAGCCCTCAACCTGAAGATTCTACCGATCTGTTTGGTTACACCCTCTGGTTTAATGAAAAAGAGTTTGGTACTGTGCTCGGGACGATGGAAAATCCCGCTCATCCTATCCTTGAAGTGAAACACGGAAAGGGTGCCATACTTGTTCCGGTTGCAGAGGAGTTCGTGGAACAAATTGATCACGAAAATCAGGTTCTCTATTGTAAAAATCTGGACCAGTTAACAGAGTAATATCCATGCTGAGAATTGATTTTATTTCAGGCGTACCGGATTTATTAAAAAGTCCGCTTGATCACAGTATTGTGGCCCGTGCCCGTGAGAAAAAAAGGGTTGATATCCACATTCACGATTTGCGCGATTATTCAACGGATAAACATCGCAAAATTGATGATTATCCGTACGGTGGCGGAGCCGGAATGGTCCTTTCCCCACAACCTGTTTTTGATTGTATCGTAGATCTGACAAGCGAACGGGATTATGATGAAATCATCTTTACTGCAGCTGATGGAGAACACTTTGAACAGAAACATGCCAATGAACTTTCCATCAAAAAGAATATTATCTTTTTATGCGGCCATTATAAAGGTGTGGATCAGCGGGTTCGGGATGAACTGATCACCAGGGAGTTTTCTATAGGTGATTATGTGCTTTCCGGCGGTGAACTTCCCGCAATGGTTATGGCAGATGCCATCATAAGGCTGCTCCCCGGTGTTTTGGGGGATGCAGAAAGTGCTCTGACCGATTCCTTTCAGGATGATTTACTGGAAGCGCCGGTTTATACGCGACCATCTGAATTTAAGGGACTGAAAGTACCCGATGTGTTGCTTTCCGGCAATCATAAAAAAGTAGAAAAATGGCGTTCTGATGCGGCCCTGGAACGAACCAGACAAAGAAGACCCGATTTATACGAAAAAATTAAAAAGAAAAACTAAAGCCCAGTAACGAGGATACGATCATGGATAAAATGAAATTAGTAGAGCAAACTGTTGTAAGGGACGATATCCCGGAATTTAAAGCCGGAGATACTGTGAACGTACACTATAGGGTGCGTGAAGGGGAAAAGGAACGAATTCAGCAATATGAAGGAGTTGTGATTAACGAACGCGGAAGCGGATCGAACAAAACATTTATTGTAAGAAAGATGTCAGGAAGTATAGGCGTTGAGCGAATTTTTCCTCTCTATTCACCATCCATAGCAAAAATTGAAGTGAAAAAACGCGGTAAAGTACGTCGTTCTAAACTCTTTTACCTTCGTGAACTGCGTGGTAAAGCAGCTCGTATTAAAGAGAAGAGCACAGTCAATAAAAATAATAAAAAATAGAAATTTATTCTTTCAGGGCGATGTAATCTAAAAACATCGCCTTTTTAATAAACTAAAGATAATTCACTGGCTCAATAGGAGTCTGTAAACCTTAGTATTTAAACCCTAATCGAGATTTTCCAAAACAAATGAACATTATTTTATTTGGCCCCCCAGGTGCGGGAAAAGGAACACAGGCAGAAAAGATCATTAATCATTTCAACATTCCTCATCTTTCTACCGGTGATATTTTTCGGGCTAACATCAAAAACGAAACTCCTCTTGGGAAAAAAGTAAAATCCATCCTCGACAGTGGTAAACTTGTACCCGATGAAACCGTGGTGGAACTCGTAGCCGACGAACTGTCCAAAGAAAATTATAATGATGGTGTGGTGCTCGACGGATTTCCCCGAACGGTTACACAGGCTGAAGCGCTGGATCAATTTTTGTCGGATAACGGCAGGCAGATCGATGCATTTATTACGCTCGATGTTCCTGAAAAAGAACTGATCAACCGGATTTTGAGCCGTGGTGAAGGACGTTCGGACGATACTCCCGAAAAAATCAAAACCCGTCTCAAGGTCTATCGCGAGGAAACTGAACCGGTTCTCAATCATTATGAAAAACAGGGAGTTGTAAAAAGAATTGATGGCGTCGGGAGTATTGAAGAAATTTTTGAGAGAATTGCTACGAAACTAAAGTAATTTGATTAATCGCAGAACGAGCTGAGACCGGACAAGCTGTCCGGCCTATTATATGCTTAAAAGTCGAATAATAGCCGGTGTAACATCGAGGATACTTTCCACAGCTTTAAACGGTTCTGTATTCCCTTTCACAAGCAATGGAACCGGATTTCTGGTGTGTGTTTTTACGAAAAGATCCTCAATATTACCATGATCGCTGGTTATCAGGAGCGTATCTTCTTTTTTCAGATTACGGATAATTTTTCCTAAAAACCGATCCAGAATCTCCAGGACACTGTCTGCCATCATCCGGTCCTGTGCATGACCGGCCTTATCGGTGAGGTAATATTCATATAGAACCAGATCGAACTGATTCAACGCATTCAATGCACGGATCGCCGCTTCTTCGGGTTCAATGTCAGGTACATCCAGATTCAGCATTGTTCTCCATGCATTTTGTATAATTTCGGCTGTAATCGCTGTACCTACCTGAACATCGTCAAATCGGTTTAACCGTACTCCGGCTGATTTTGACATGAGTGTTGTACAGCTCCATCGATTGCGTTTCTCTGATTTTTCGAAAAATATATCTGGATAGGCATTCAGAAAGTGTGGAGTCAAACCTATTTCTTTAACTTTATGAAACAGACTTCTCTTCCGCAGAAGTGGTTTGATCTTAGAGTGAGGATAAGGTCCAAAATGTTTGCCAATTTTTTTTGATGCATTTTCTCCGCTGAACAGGCTGGTCTGTCCTGTACCGCTTTGTGGCAGCCCCTCTACACCCAGGTTTGCATCTATTTTTTTAAAAAGAGTTCCATTAATGGAAGTATCCTCACAATCCTGGTGAATGCCATTGTTTCTCGTAAAATGGGAAAAAGCTCTCAGTTTTGATGATGCAACCGGGTTTTCAGAACTGTTTAAGCCAACTCCCACACCATCCACAAAAACGAACAGTACAGACATTATTTCTCCAGGATAAGGGTAACCGGGCCGCTGTTAATAAGATCTACATCCATCATCGCTCCGAATTCTCCTGATTCAATTTTGAGGCCGCTCTCCTTCTTCAATTTTTCAATCATGTAGTTATACAATGATTCTGCTTTTTCGGGCCGCGCCGCCTCTATAAAGCTGGGACGTGTTCCTTTTTTTGCATTTCCATAAAGCGTAAACTGAGAAACCACCAGAATTCCACCATCCATATCTTTCACGGAACGATTCATTTTACCTTCATCATCCTCAAAAATCCTGAGTTTTGGTATTTTTCGGCAACACCAGTCGACCTCTCTATTTGTATCGTCTTCATGGATGCCTACAAGAAGTAAAAGCCCGTTTTTAATTTCACCTGTAACACTTCCATCCACTATAACCGTGGCATGTTTTACTCGCTGAACTACAATTCTCATATGTGGGTAACCGTGTGGATAACTTTCTGTTTACTTGTGAACAATGACCGATTGAATAAATCACCATAATCTATCCACATCTATAAACATTTAAAAACGATTATCCACAGGCTGAAAGAATAACTTTAGACGTGAAGAACTTAATATGAAAATATAGGTGTGATATTTGTTCAATGTGTAAAACTAAAATACCAATCTTCTAAGTAATTGAAAATTAACAGAAAATTATTAACAAAGTTATTCACAATTTAATGAAAGTTATACAACCGGGAGGTATAAAAAAGTTATTCACATCTCCACAGCCTCTACTACTATATAACAAAAATTAATAATTTCATTTTATTCGAATTCACCTGTGGATAACTCCAGTTTAACCTTAAATAATACTTTTAACCAGATGTATTGTAATCATCAGTATAGTTTCACATT
>SLGL01000328.1 GCA_007123785.1 Balneolaceae bacterium | reverse complement strand
GCAGAGCTGAGCCGGCATTCTTCAGTCATTAACGCTTGGCCTGCCCACACTGATATAGACAAGTCCGGCTTCTTTTGCTCGCTGCAGATCATATAGATTTCGGCCGTCGAAAATTACAGGAGACTTCATCACTTTTGCAAAACGCTGCATATCAGGCCGGCGAAATTCATTCCACTCGGTACAAATAACAAGGGCATCGATATTATCAAGTACAGAATCCCTGTCATTCATAAATTCTATTTTTGCAAGAGTATCGGCATTGGATGCCTCACGGAATGTTTGAATGGCCTCCGGATCGTATACTTTCATGGTTACACCCAGCGCAGCAAGTTCCCTGGTAATATACAGAGATGGCGCCTCCCGAATATCATCGGTTTCCGGCTTGAAGGATAATCCCCAAACCCCAACCGTTTTTCCATTCAGTTCGTTGTTATAAAACTTCTTCATCTTCTCCACGATCGAAACCTTTTGCGATTCGTTTACTTTCATCACCGAATCGAGAATACGGAAATCGTATCCGTGCTCACCGGCCGTACGATGGATGGCCTTAATATCCTTGGGAAAACAGCTTCCGCCATAACCAATACCTGCAAAAAGGAATCTCTTTCCAATTCGCGAATCGGTACCCACACCCCGGCGGATATTATCTACATCGGCGCCTACTTTTTCGCAGATGTTTGCGATTTCGTTCATAAAGGTGATTTTAGTAGCCAGCATCGCATTGGCTGCGTATTTGGTCAGCTCCGAGCTTCGTTCATCCATAATGATAATCGGATTGCCGCTACGCACGAAAGGTTCGTAGAGTGCGGTCATCATCTCAGCGGCTTTTTGGCTGCTCGTTCCAACGACTACCCGTTCGGGTTTCATGAAATCTTCCACAGCGGCACCTTCCCGAAGAAATTCAGGATTCGAAACCACATCAAACTCTGCGTCAGATTTGGCGGCAATTTTTTCACTCACTTTGTCGGCTGTTCCAACCGGAACCGTGCTCTTGTTTACAATAACCCGATATTCTGGATATTTATTGAAGAGATCACCCAATTTATCGGCCACATTGAGCACGAAGCTCAAATCGGCCTGACCATTTGCTCCCGGAGGAGTTGGCAGGCAAAGAAAAATAATTTCTGACTCTTTAAATGCATCTTCAAGATTTGTGGTGAATTTCAACCTTTTTTCGCGAATTGCACGATCGAATACACGGTTCAGGCCCGGCTCATAAATTGGAACCACTCCCTTTGTCAATCTTTCTATTTTATCTGCATCGATATCCACACAAAAAACTTCATTGCCGCTGTCGGCAAAACAGGTTCCGGTTACAAGTCCCACGTAACCGGTGCCAATAACTCCTATTTTCATTAGTCTGTTTGTGATTTACTTCAATTTCAGTTAGCGTTCAATCTTTATAATTTCCAACTCAAGCCGGCCAGCAGGAACTTTTACCTTCACAACTTCACCCACTTCAGTGCCAAGTATAGCTTTACCAATAGGTGAGTCTACAGATATTTTGCTCTTTTTAAAATCCGCTTCATCTTTAGAAACCAGAGTATATTTCATCTCTTTGTTTGTTTTTTTGTTTAAAATGGTCACAGTAGACAAAAGGTAGGCTTTAGATGTGTTAATATCTTTTTCATCAATAATGGTTGATGTAGCAAGGGTATTTTCAAGCTCAGCGATACGCTTTTCAAGATGGCCTTGTGCCTCTTTAGCGGCATCATATTCAGCATTTTCACTTAAATCGCCCTGAGCCCTGGCCTCTGAAATTTCCTGTGCTATCTCTTTTCTTCCGCGTGTTTTCAGATCCCTCAGCTCCTTATCAAGCTTTTCATATCCTTCTTTCGATAGATAGTTTTTTCTCATAGTAGATTGTTTATTCATCGTTTACAAAACAAAAATAGCAGTCTCTTGCTGCTATCTGTAAATTTCCTGTTCAATATTTTTTTTCAGAACAGTAAAAATATGATGATAGAGGCTGTTTTCCCAACTATATTTTATAACAAACTTAAAATCCTACTTGCTTTTATGAAAAGTATCCAGGCAAAATTTTAATTATACTGAAATATAATATTTCCCAATTTCCTTCTTTTATTATTCAACAGCATCACAATGCATACACTTGATCCTGCGGCCATTCAAGACGTATCCCCATTTCTGTAAGAGTTTTCTGAAGATCGGATGTCAGCGCAGAAGATTCGTAAACCTGGTGAGGTTCCAGTCCGTGTTTGTTGCAGAGCGCAATCAGTGCTCCGGCCGACTCACCAATATTCCACTCCACAGGCTGAAGTCTGTAACAGCCATTGGTTATATGTGTGGTTCCTATGTTTTTGCAGGCCGGAACCAGATTTCTCACACGCTTCGGAATCAGTGCTCCGAGCGGAATCTGAAACGGTAAAGAACTGATGTCTATGTAGTTGTTGCCTTTCGTACTTGGGTGCAGGTCAATCCGGTAGGCACCGATCCCCACTGAATCCTGAAACTCTGCTGCACGCACATCATCCTCACTTAGTCCTGTTTCCTCCATTCGCGCTTCGGTGCCCACATGCTGCTCCAGCACGGTAAACATTGCTTTGATTCTGCGGCCTTCCCGAATATAGGCGTGTTTCGCCATACCATTTGATGTACCAAATATATCACCTCTCAAGCGTAATCCCGGCCAGCCTTCACCGCCATCCGGCCTTGGTGCTTCGGTTTGCAACCAGTAGATAAGTGAACGGTTTAGTTGTTCGGCCCCCTTGAGGTGCTTTTTAGCTTCTTCATCAGACACATCCACCAGTTTTCCCTTGAGGTAAGCGTGTTGCGGCCAGTTGATACAGGAGATAGGGCCACCATAAAAACCCGCTTCGAAATTGTGGTGATTAAGCACCTGTCGATAAGCCCACCAGCCGTCCTGATCCATTGGATCGAATGGCAATTCCCGAGGCTCCAGCGTCATTGGGTGAGTGTAGGTAAAACTGAACAGTGGACCCGGCCATGGGGGTGTCAGATTGGGTGTAAAATCTCGCCAGAATTCATACTCGTCCGGTTTATCAATCAAAAAGTTTGCATCGGGATGATAATCCAGCAGAAAGCAGAGGTTAAAAGCCTGCACATTATCAGGGTCAGCTTCAGAAGGGGCGTGCGGTTCACCGGTCTGATCCTGCCCTTCGGCACCAACCACATATTCTACATCGCCCAGCTTCAGCAAATCACCCATTTCTGTGGCATCGATAAACCATGGAGCCTTCAGCCACTTCGATTCTCCGCTCCTCAAACTTTTTACACGAACAGCCCGAAAGTGATCTCCGTCTGTTTCAACTTCTGTGGGTTGGTGCTCTATCAAAAACCTCAACTTGCCGTTGCTCACCCAAGGTGCAAGCATCGTTTCTAAAACAGCCACGGACACCTGTGGTTCGTGCGAAATTCGTGAAACCCAGCCATCGCCGGGGTTCAGGTAGGTTTCTTCAAGCAAATCTTGCCGAAGCGGATAGTGATTGCGATAAAAATTTCTAACTGCCGTCCGGTAACCCTGATAAGATTGTGAAGCTCCGAATGTCTCCACCCACGGATTCTCATCCGGCGGCACCGCCTGGGATGTCAATTGACCGCCAATCCAGTCGGTCGGCTCGGTCATGATTACACTCAATCCGAGTTTCAATGCAGAAAGTGCGGCCGCACATCCACCAGTACCCCCACCGATGATAACCAGGTCTGCCAACATTTCCTCCCCGGACATCGTACCCTTTTTCCGTACTGCAATACCTTTGGTTGTTTGCGATGAAAAACCGGATAGCGCCCCACTCGTAAAAATACCACCAACAAGAAGCCCCGATTCGGTTAAAAATTCTTTTCTGGATTTGGACATAATAAAACTTTATAGCTGAAAATTGATATGATATAATGACCTGGCAAAAGAACGGCCTTTAAAACAAATAAAGAGATTGTCACATATTATCTTATTGAGAATATATATTCAAAAAAATAAATCGGAAAGTTATAGTCGCGGCCTCATATATAATGTCCTTCAATAATAATATGCCGCCTGTATAATTACAGGTATAATTGAAGTATCGACGTAGCTGATAGCGCATTAGTTTCATACTAATGAAAAGTTTCTTGGTGAGAAATCAGGGTTCGAGCAACAAATTCGCATTTGATTAAGTTTGATATATCAGCCTGTAATTTTTTATTCATTCATAACACAAAATATATTTACTGTCTCCTTCTATTTATGTATAATTATTAAAGAGACCGTTACGTTTGATAAGAAACATTGAAAACTATGAAATTTACATCCGCCTTTATCATCTTGTTTTTTTCGATAACACTGATTGCTGAAGCACAGCTCAGACAAGATCTTAAATATCAACCCGAAGAGTATTCTGCTACAATGACTCACTCCGGATCGAGTGGAGAAAGCACAATTGGGAGCTGGATGAATCTCCTCAATATGACAATGGATCACTCCTACTCTATGACATTTAGCAGCTTCGGCGGACAGATGCAAAATATCAATGCTTACACCAACCACATGCATTTCGATCTGAGTGAGCGCTTTGATGCTCAACTTGATGTTTCTGTACTGCACGCTCCCTTCGGTAACAGCTTTATGAACAATGATAATAGCCTCGGAGCACAGATTATTGTAGATCAGGCACGAATTGAATATAAAATTTCTGATAACGCCCGTCTTTCACTGCAATTCTCACAGAGACCTGCATATTATGGTCACGGATTTGGTCCATACGGACGCAGTAATTACTACTCACCATTCAACAGAATGTCTCCCCGCTACTAAACGTTTTTAATGACGGAAACATCAAACCAAGACAACCGGAACCATCTTATTCTGAACTCTGCCATCGGTTTTCTGGGAGTTCTTCTACTTATCCTATTGGTTGCTTTGGGATCACGAATTATTTATCCAAGAATTGCAGCAGAACGAACAACGGTTGACCCTGTCCTCGTAAGCAACGTCATTCAGCTCGAAGTTTTAAACGGATGCGGAGTACCCGGAATCGCCACACGATTTACCGATCAGCTTCGGGGGTTTGGGTTCGATGTGGTTGAAACGGGTAATTACGACCATTTTAACCTGCCTGAAAGCATTGTTATATCCCGGGGCGGACAGATGGAAAACGCCATAAAAGTGGCCAAAGCTCTTGGGATACCCGAAGAACAGGTATTACGTGAACAGTCACCCGACTTTTATCTTGATGTTACT